>JANNRY010000312.1:0-11435 GCA_031401935.1 Betaproteobacteria bacterium
GAATACCAGTTCCACAGCCGCGCGACCACCGGGCTTGCGGGTAGACGTGCCGTTGAAAATGACGTCTTCCATTTTTTCGCCGCGCAAATGTTTGGCCGAAGACTCGCCAAGCACCCAGCGCACTGCGTCGATCACGTTGGATTTACCGCAGCCGTTCGGCCCAACTACGCCAACGAGTTGGCCGGGAACGAGGATCGATGTGGGATCGACAAACGATTTGAAACCGGCAAGTTTTATTTGTGTAAGACGCACTCGTTTTCCTGTTTTTCTGTGGGCGCTTGCAAAATGCTAAGTTGCTCGCCGCTCAAATTGCACAAAACCCGCGCCAACGTAGCGCCGGGCGGGTTCGGTGAAATACAATGTCAGTGATTTTAACGTATCGACATAGGCAAATCCATGAAGGCTCCTCGAAAAAAAGAATCCACCTCAAAAGCTGCTGCTAAGTCATTGAGTGGTAAAGAAACGTCAGCCGGTCTGACAAAATTAGGTGACAAACCCACCGCACCTGCCACGAAATCGCTGGAAACATTCCCAAATCCGCAGCCCAAGCGCGATTTTGTGATCCACATGCAGATCCCGGAATTCACCTGCCTCTGCCCGATCACCGGCCAGCCCGATTTCGCGACGCTTTATCTGGACTACATTCCGGACAAACGCTGCGTCGAATTGAAGAGCCTGAAGCTCTACATTTGGTCGTTCCGCGACGAAGGCAAATTTCACGAAGCGGTGACAAATGAAATTCTCGACGACATCGTAAAAGCGATCTCACCGCGTTACGCCAGATTGACGGCGAAATTTTGGGTGCGCGGCGGGATTTTTACGACGATTGAGGCCGAACATCGTGCAAAAGGCTGGAAACCGAAGACGCGGGTGGATTTGGGGAAGTTCGCGGATGAACGGAGTGTGACCGAGCGGGGCTAGGTGCTCGCAATTGCCCGTAATCACTTAAAAAATCTCAAAAAAGTAAAACTCTATTACTGGCGGGCCTCTCGGGCCAAAAACACCTAAAACGGCACGCCAGTCGGGCACTTTGTGTCTCTTAGTAGATTGATTCTCGCAAAAGCGGGTGATCGACGGGAAGTAAAAAAACTGGTGAAACTTATATTACAAGATCCTATGGGCGTTGTGTTTCTGCGGATTGTGCTATCGCTAATGAGTCATTTATGAAGTTACTTTCGCGCCCGGACGCAGACACGCTACTGTCCCCACTAGGTTTGAAAATTGGTGAGTGGAATGAGCTTTCAGAAATTGCGCCTGACAGCCAACCGCGCGTGCAAACCCTAGTGGCACCAAAGGTTGCTAGGGACCTTTACGTAGCATCTCTTTGGTTGACTGACTGGTTGCCGAAAGGGAAGTGGAAACTTATTCAGATTGACAACTCGACCTCTCCAAGCGACGACGAGTCGTTTCTTTTCGAGCAACTTATAAACATTCCAACGCGACGATGGGACGTTGCAAGTCAAAAGACATTCAAGTTTGAGCTTGATGAAAACTGTGAGACTGGTCAACGTGTCGATGTTGTCATTTCGAGCGTGATATTTTTTGCGTTAATGTTTGAGTGGCACATTCACCTCGTATCAGACGGATGTTTGGACGGGCAGCGCCTGGCGCTTCAGGATGGCGACATTTATTGCTTTGGCAGTGAGGAAAGCATTTTGGCGGCTAAGGCAATTGGTGAACGATTGAGTTTGCATCCATCGTCAACGCCGAAATGGATAGAAGAAGCGTGACAATTTGAATGAGCAATTCCCACTCACACGCGGGGTCGACCGCGCGCGGGGCCAAGTCTTTCAATATCGCAAATACCACCTACTCATTTTCCCGATTGTGAAAACGCTTGGCTCAAAAAAGTAAAACTCTATTACTGGCGCGCCTCTCAGCCTAAAAACACCTGAAACGGCACGCCAGTCGGGCACTTTGCGTTTTTTGATAGGTTGATTGGCGCAAAAAGGCAGGAACCTTCTGTATTGCCACATATCTGACACTGCGAGCGGTTAACATAGGTTGCCGCTCGAAATGGGTGGTCCTCTAATCAATCATAAGGAAAATAATGAAAAATGCTCTTGGAATCATTGCGGCCGTACTGGCCGTTTCTGCGGCTGGCTCGGCTCAGGCACAGTCACCGTCCGCATCATGGTATGCCGGCGTTTCTGCCGGCCAAACCAAATCTAACGTCAGCGCCGGTGAAGTCACCGACTTTTTGCGAACCCTCGGTTTCGGCGCGGTGACAACGTCGGCCGACGACAAAGACAGCATGTATAAATTCGCGCTGGGTTACCGGTTTTCGCCAGCCATTGCTATCGAAGGTTTTTACGCTGATCTTGGCGAGTACAGCACCCGCAGCAACGTATCCACGCCATCTGTGGGCACGGTAAGTGCCAACTATCAGTCCAAAGGTTACGGTGTCGATGTGGTTTTATCAGCACCGATCACGCAGGAGTTTTCGGTGTACGGTCGCCTTGGCGTGATGCAATCGAAAACTGAAGCGGCCTTTGCCTCCACTGGCAGCGTCATTCTGGCAAGCAACAGTGGCAACAAGACCAAAACCGGGCAGCACTTTGGTGTGGGCTTGCAATATGACATCAGCCCCGCGATTGGCCTGCGTGCTGAAGTAGAGACATTTCGCAAGCTGGGCGATGACTCTACCGGCGGCGAATTGAAAGTCGATGTGGTTTCGCTGGGCGCGATTTTCCGCTTCTAGTTTCTTTTAGAGTTAGGCCTAAAGCCGCATGCGTTTGCATGCGGCTTTTTCATTTGTGCTTGGGCTTTTGTAAAGATGGGGTATCGGGAACCTTATAATTGACTGCATGACAACAGAACTCTCATTCACGGGCGAACGATTTTTACCCGATCTGCCTGGCGAAATGTGGGCCGAACACTGGCATCGCTATCATTTCGTGCTACCGATGCTGACGGGCAAAAAAGTGCTCGATGTCGCATCAGGCGAAGGTTATGGCAGTGCGCTCATGGCAACGACGGCAACGACGGTCAACGGTGTTGATGTGTCGCCCGAGGCGGTCGCGCATGCAAAGGCCGCGTACGCCACCCGACAGAACCTGACGTTCACGCAAGGCAGTTGCGCCAAATTGCCGTTTGGCGACGCCATGTTTGATGTCGTCGTGTCGTTTGAAACGATCGAACACATCCTTGAACAAAACGAATTTCTCGCTGAAATCAAGCGCGTCTTGAAGCCCACAGGCTTGCTCATCATGTCGTCGCCGAATCGCGCTGAATATTCTGACGCGCGCGGCTACAGCAACGAATTTCACGTGAAAGAACTTTACCGCGCCGAATTTTCGGATCTACTCAAAGCGCGCTTTCAACACATCTCGTGGTTTTCACAACGTAATGCGTTTGTATCGCTGCTTATTCCAGAGGCCATCGAAACGTCCCGCACGATTGGTGAAACGCTGACCATTTCCAAGGCCAAACCCGACACCTTGCAAGCCGCATTGCCCGCGCTGTATTTTCTGGTGTTCGCCACGAACTACAGTGCGCTGTTTGCTGACCTCACGCCACGCCTGTCGGTGTTTAGCGATAGCGAAGAATGGGCATACAGCGACTACCGTAAAATCTATCTGGCATCGCAAACGGCTTGGAAGCGTGAGGCAGAGCTGGTCGCCCGTTGCGCTGAACTGGAAAAACAAAATGCAGCACTCACGCTCACCAACCAATCAGCACCCGCACTTGCACCCGCCGCACCCGAGCCATCTTTTCTTAGCCGTGTTGTGAAGCGGATAGTCAGTTAATCCATCGTAAACTCCACTCAATCCTTTTGTCTAGAAGACTATGAATCCCGAACAAAGCATCATCGAACAAGCGTGGGAAAACCGCGCAAACCTCAATCCGCAGTCGGTCGCTAACGACGTAAAGTCTGCAGTAGCCGCAACCATCGCCAAGCTTGATCGCGGCACGCTTCGTGTCGCTGAGAAAATCGACGGTGAATGGATCACCCATCAGTGGCTGAAAAAGGCGGTGCTGCTGTCGTTTCGGTTGGATGACAATGTGGTGATGAATGACGCCGAAGGTGATGGTAGTGGTGCACGTTATTTTGACAAAGTGCCCACCAAATTTGCGCAATATTCCGATGCTGACTTTCGTGCGGGCGGCTTCCGCGTGGTGCCCCCGGCAGTCGCGCGACGCGGTGCGTTCATTGCGAAAAATGTTGTGCTAATGCCCTCTTACGTGAATATCGGTGCCTATGTCGATGAAAACACCATGGTCGATACCTGGGCCACCGTTGGTTCGTGCGCGCAGATCGGCAAAAACGTGCACCTGAGCGGCGGCGTCGGTATCGGAGGTGTGCTTGAGCCCTTGCAAGCCAATCCCACCATCATCGAAGACAATTGCTTCGTCGGCGCGCGCTCCGAGGTAGTCGAGGGCGTGATTGTCGGCGAAGGGTCGGTAATTTCGATGGGTGTATTCATTGGCCAATCGACCAAGATTTATAACCGTGCCACCAATGAAGTCAGCTACGGCAAGGTGCCGCCTTATTCGGTCGTCGTGTCTGGTAGCTTGCCGTCAGCCGATGGCAGGTATAGTCTCTACTGCGCGGTTATCGTGAAGCAGGTCGATGCGCAGACGCGTTCAAAAACGAGCATTAACGAATTGCTGCGGAGCTGAATTTGCGCAGGTAATCGGGGGAGAGAAAAATGGCAGTGTTAACCAGACTTTTCGAACTGATGGCGCAAAAGAAGGCGTCAGACTTGTTCGTCTCGGCCGGTGCGCCGATTCACATCAAGATCAACGGCAATACCGTGCCGGTAAATCCGCAGCCGATGAGCCCGGAGGACACTAAACGCGTCTGTTATGAAATTCTGAAGCCGCATCAAATCGAGCGCTTTGAAAAGGAACTCGAACTAAATTTCTCGATGCCGATTGAAGGCGTGGGCAATTTCCGCGTCAACATGATGTGGCAAAAGGGCAGCTGCGCGGCGGTGATCCGCTACATCGAAACCAATATTCCTGATTTTCGGTCACTCTCACTGCCGCAGGTGTTGGCACAGGTGGTGATGGAGAAACGCGGTTTGATTTTGGTCGTCGGCGCGACGGGCTCGGGCAAATCCACGACGCTGGCGTCTATGCTGGACTTTAGAAACAGCATGAAGCAGGGCCATATCCTCACCTTTGAAGACCCGATCGAATTCATCTTCAAGTCAAAAAAATCGATTGTGAACCAGCGTGAAATCGGCAACGACTCGCACTCCTTTGGCGAAGCGATGCGTAACGCCATGCGGCAGGCGCCTGATTGTATTCTGGTCGGCGAAATCCGCGATATTGAAACCATGAAAGCGGCGATGATGTATTCGTTGTCAGGCCATTTGTGTCTGGCGACGCTGCACGCCAATAACAGCTATCACGCACTCAATCGCATCATCAACTTTTTCCCGCTTGATCAACGCGCGATTTTGCTCGCCGACCTTGGCGTCAGCCTTCGCTGCATCATCTCGCAGCGGCTGGTAAAAAACGTTGAAGGCGGACGTTCCCCTGCGGTTGAAGTGTTGATGAACACCACCAACATCGCTGAATTGATCGAGGAAGGTAAAGTGGGCGAGATCAAGGAGGCGATGGAAAAATCCCTGACGCCGGGCTCACAAACGTTCGAGCAGGATTTGTTCCGTTTGATCAAGCAGGAAAAAATTACCGTCGAAGAAGGATTGGGCAATGCCGATTCGGCAACAAACCTATCCCTGCTGATCGGCAATTCGGGAATGATCCCGGTTTACAAGGACGGCCAAGCCCCGCCGGAAAAAGGCCGTCCTGGCGCGCCGAGTTTCAGCGAATTCAAAATAAGCTGAGCAAAACTATCGTTCGCCCCTCGTTGAAAAGAGTGGCTGGGACAAATTTCCAGCGACTACCAATAGCGCGTATGCGGTCGGCCGTTGACGTAAACGAAGTAGGCGCGCGGTGCCCAAACACTGCCGTAGCCCCATCCGCCGTATCGACCAGATAGCCATAAATCTTCGTACGCATCGCGTCGGCCTTGCCGCTCAGCCATTTTTAGCTGTCCGCGCTGCATGAAATCAATGACCTCATCTGGTACGCCGTCGCGCGAGAGTTTGGCGTACTGCGAAGCCATCACATCGTAGGTTGTCCTCGATTCCTTGATCTCGCGGATGGTGGCGGCGGCGTCTTTGCCCTCCTTGGCCATCGCAACAAGTTGTTCGAGAGTGATTGGCTGCCGCTCAGGCGCGCCCATCGACGCGCAACCTGAGAGCAAAAGCAGCGTCGCGAGCGTTGCCGCGCCGGTGAGTTTTGCGACTACATGGTGTGGACGTAAACGGCGTAAACTATGGGTCATGGTGTACCTCCAAAAAATACGGCATTCTCCCTTCCGATCCGAGATTTGGATCGTCGTGAAGCGGCGTGGTTCCCAACCGGGATGCATTCCGCGCGTTTAGTCATTCTAGCGCGGTGGTTGAATCCCGTCCCGCCTGCGGTGTAACACTTCTTTTCGTGATTGAACCCACCCGGCGCGACTGTTGATGGCAATATCGCCGTTTCCGAGAATCTACCCAGTTGCAGGAGAAAATAATGGCCGAACTTTTTGACAACCCGATGGGCACCGACGGTTTCGAGTTTATCGAGTACACCGCACCCGACACCGAAGCCTTGGGCCGCCTGTTCGAAGGCATGGGCTTTTCCGCCGTAGCCCGTCATCGTAGCAAGCGCGTCACACTCTACAAGCAAGGCGGCATCAACTTCCTCGTCAATGCCGAGCCGGATAGTTTCGCGCAGTCGTTCGCACGTGTGCATGGGCCTTCTGCATGCGCCTTCGGCATACGTGTAAAAGATGCCGCCGCCGCGTTCAAACGTGCCATCGAGTTAGGTGCAAAGGCATACGATGGCCCGGTCGGCCCGATGGAATTAAATATCCCGGCCATTCAAGGCATCGGCGGTTCATTACTTTATTTAATCGACCGCTACGGTCCGCGCACGATTTACGACGTCGATTTTGTGCCTGTGCCGGGAGCCGATCCAGACCCAAAAGGTGTCGGCCTTGAATATGTGGATCACCTGACCCACAACGTGTACGAAGGCCGCATGGATACTTGGGCCGAGTTCTATGCGAAGCTGTTCAACTTCCGCGAGATACGCTACTTTGATATCAAGGGCAAGAAAACCGGACTAACTTCGCGTGCGCTCACCAGCCCCTGCGGAAAAATTCGTATCCCCATCAACGAGCCTTCCGACAAGAAATCGCAGATTCAGGAATATCTGGATGCGTACAACGGCGAAGGCATTCAGCACATTGCACTCGCTTGTTCCAACATTTATGAAACCGTTGAGGCATTGCGTGCACGTGGCGTGAAATTTCTCGACACACCGGATGCCTACTACACGTTGGTCAACAAGCGCGTGATGAATCACGGTGAAGACCTGGAACGCCTGAAGAAAAACAAAATCCTCATCGACGGCGAAGGGCTCGACAAGGAATCGAACGAAGACAAGCTGCTGCAAATATTTACGGATACCGTTATCGGCCCAATTTTCTTCGAAGTCATTCAGCGTAAGGGTAACGAAGGGTTCGGCGAGGGCAACTTCAAAGCGCTGTTCGAAGCCATCGAGGCGGATCAGATTGCCCGCGGTGTGCTCTGATCATGGCTGAGCTGAAATACCAATCCGGGTTCGGCAATCATCACTCAACCGAAGCCGTCGCGGGCGCGCTGCCGCAGGGACAGAATTCGCCGCAGAGAGCATCATTCGGTCTATATGCAGAACAGTTAACAGGTAGCGCTTTTACCGCACCGCGTGCGGAGAATTTGCGTTCCTGGCAATACCGGTTGCAGCCTTCCGTTCAGCACACAGCTTATTTGCCGTTGGCCCATGCCTCACTGCGCACAGCACCTTGCCATGAAGTTCCAGCCAGTCCCAATCGGCTGCGATGGAATCCCTTGACCGGTCAGCCAGACACAGATTTTATCGATGGCCTGATCACCATTGCCACCAACGGCGATGCACGCGCGCAAACAGGCATGGGCGTTCATTTGTACGCAGCGTCGCGGTCGATGACGCGGGTGTTCTACGACGCAGATGGGGAATTGCTGATCGCCCCGCAGTTGGGCATGCTCACGCTAAAAACGGAATTCGGCGTGCTGGAGGTGAATCCCGGCGAAATCGCGGTAATTCCGCGCGGAGTGAAATTCCGCGTTGAAATTTCGGGCGACGTACGCGGCTACGTTTGCGAAAACTACGGGGCACCACTGCGCTTGCCCGAGCTGGGCCCAATCGGCGCCAACGGACTCGCAAACGCGCGCGATTTTCTTTATCCGACAGCGTGGTTTGAGGACGTCGCTTCTAAAACGGAAGTCGTCGCCAAATTTGGCGGTAGCCTCTGGGCCTGTGAATACGATTACTCGCCATTGAACGTGGTGGCCTGGCATGGCAACTACGCGCCGTACAAATACGATCTCGCCAGATTCAACACCATCAATACCGTCAGTTTCGATCATCCCGATCCGTCGATTTTTACGGTGCTCACCTCGCCTTCAGACACGCACGGAACGGCGAATATTGATTTTGTGATCTTCCCGCCACGCTGGATGGTGGCCGAAAACACCTTCCGGCCACCGTGGTTCCATCGCAACTGCATGAGCGAGTACATGGGCCTGATCCACGGCGCTTACGACGCCAAGGCCGAGGGATTTCTGCCGGGAGGCGGCTCATTGCACAATGCTTTTTCTGCACATGGGCCGGACAAAACCACTTTTGACAAGGCATCCTCTGCCGAATTGACGCCGCAAAAAATCGACAATACGCTCGCGTTTATGTTTGAAAGCCGATATGCGTTTGAGCCGACGGCGCACGCGATGTCGGAGGGATTGTTGCAGGCGGATTACGATAAAGTCTGGGCAAATTTCGGTAGCGCAAAAATAAAATAATCAGGAAACGTATATGAAACTCGCCTCCCTAAAAGGCCCCACCCGCGACGGCACGCTGCTGCTCGTCGACGAAAACCTTTCCCGTGCCGTAGCAGTCACCGACATCGCCCCCACCATGCAGTACGCCCTCGAACACTGGCACGCCGTCGAGCCGCTGTTGCTCAACGAATTCGAAGCCATCGATTCGGGTACCGACCGACCGATTCTCGATTTTCAGAAGCTGCTGGAGGAAGGCAAAGTGGCTGCGCCGCTGCCGCGCACACACCAATGGCTCGACGGTTCTTCCTACCTGACCCACGTTGAACGTGTGCGGCGCGCGCGCAATGACACCGTGCCGGAAAGTTACTACCGCGAGCCGTTGATGTATCAGGGTGGTGGCGATTCCATGCTGGGGCCGCGCGATGATATCGAAGTATTGTCCGAGGATTGGGGTGTCGATCTGGAGGGCGAAGTCGGCGTGATCATCGGTGACGTGAAGATGGGTGCCACACCCGCCGAATGTGCGGACGCAGTGCGTTTGATCGTGCTGATCAACGATGTTTCCTATCGCAAATTGATTCCGGCAGAACTGCAAAAAGGCTTCGGTTTCGTCAACGGCAAAGGGCTGAACGCGCTTTCGCCGGTCGCCGTCACGCCAGATGAATTGGGCGGTGCCTGGAGCGATGAGAAGGGGGCAGGCAAGCTCGACTTTCGGCTCGTCTGCCACGTCCGTGGCTATTGGTTTGGCAATCCCAATTGCGCGGACGACATGAATTTTTCGCTCTACGATTTGATCTCCCACGCAGCGAAAACGCGCCCGCTGATGGCCGGCACGCTGATTGGTTCTGGCACGATTTCCAATCGTGACGAAGCCACCGGCTACGCCTGCATCATGGAAAAACGGCTGGTTGAACAAGTCGAGCTGGGTGCTGCGATGGAAGAATTCCTCAGGTTCGGCGACGAAGTGGAAATCGATATGTTTGATCATCATGGCGAGACGATTTTTGGCTCGATCAAGAATCGCGTGGTCAATGCTAACGCCGATGAAGTCGGATACGAATAATGGCTGGACAAACCGATCACCCACTGCGCGGCGACTATTCGCAAATACGTACCGACTACACGGTCGAACAGGACTATTCCCGTTACTCGCCAGCAGAGCAGGATCTGTGGAAACGGCTTTACGCACGCCAATCCGCGCTGGTGCCCCAGTACGCGTGCAACGAATTTATCGACATTCTCAGTGCGCTCAATTTCGGCGCAGGTATTCCACACTTTGATGAAATCAACGCGAAGCTGCAACCCGCCAGCGGCTGGACGCTGGTCGCCGTGCCCGGCCTGTTGCCCGATGATGTCTTCTTCACGCACTTAGCTAACCGGCGCTTCCCGGTGTCGGTGTGGTTGCGCAGTCCCGAAGAGTTCGAGTACATCGTCGAGCCCGATATTTTTCACGATTTTTTCGGCCATGTGCCACTGCTGTTCAACAAAGTATTCGCCGATTACCTTGAGGCCTATGGGAAGGGTGGCGTAAAAGCCAAAGGACTCAACGCACTCGACTATCTGGCACGCCTCTACTGGTACACCGTCGAATTTGGGCTGATTCGCACACGCGATGGATTGCGCACCTACGGTGCCGGTATCCTCTCGTCAGCAGGCGAATTGCCGTATTGCGTGGAGAGCGCAAAACCGAACCGCATCCGCTTCGACCTGCTGCGTGTGATGCAATCCAATTACAAAATCGATACTTTCCAGGAAACCTATTTCGTCATCGACAGTTTCAAAGAACTGTTCGACGCGACCGCGCCCGATTTCACGCCCTACTACGCCGAACTGCGTTCGCGCCGTGATCTCGCGGCAAATGAAACGATCACCGCAGATATTATTGTAAAAATCTAGCACTGGTGCGGCTCTCAGGCACTTTTTGGCTGGAACGGCGCGCCAGTGCTGTAGTTTGATATTTTTTCTACATTGTCTTTACCTGTGGCGAATCAGGCTGATGCTGGATCAAAAGGACACCGCGTCCCCGCGAAAGCAGGGATCCAGTGACTTTATCGAAACGACGCCGGATTCCCGCTTTCACGGGAAAGACGGTAACGGCACTGGTTGATTTTCCACATCACTTTGTATCGCACCCTCCTGACACCGCATGTTTGATTTTTCACCTGACGCAGGACTGTGGGGGCTCGCTGCGGCGGCGTTCCTCTCCGCCACCGTGTTGCCAGGCAACTCGGAATTCGTCTTGGTCGGTGTGCTCGCGAAATTCCCTGCGCTGTTCTGGCAATGCATCGTCGTCGCCACCGTCGCCAATACGCTGGGCGGGATGACTTCCTACGGGATCGGTCGCCTTCTCCCTGCCAAGCCGGAAAAAAGCAAAGCGCTCACGTGGTTGCAGCGCTACGGCGAGTGGATGCTGCTGCTGTCGTGGGTACCGCTGATCGGCGATGCGTTGTGCGTGGCTGCTGGGTGGCTGCGCATCAATCCCTGGTTGACGTTATTGATGTTGGCCATCGGCAAATGTGCGCGCTATCTGGCTATTGCGGGAGGATGGGCGTGGGTTGCGGCAAAGTGGTTTGC
>JANNRY010000313.1:0-3608 GCA_031401935.1 Betaproteobacteria bacterium
AGCAGGGTCCAGAGGTTTGTACGCATATTCGATCGCCCAATAATCATATGGGCCGATGGTGGTCGAGGCGTACTGACCCTGCTTCCTGCCTTTGGGCGAGATATTCACCGGATCATAATCCATCACCGAACCCGAGAGACCATTCTGTTTGGTGAATGCGGCATTTTCCAGTTGCTCTATTGTGTAGACCGTCGAACTACGGAAGTTGTGTGCAAGGCCGAGCGTGTGACCAACCTCGTGCGTCACCACGCTCTTCAACTGGTCGAGCACAATCGCTTCGGCCTCCGGACTGTCCGGGTCAATGTCGCCACGTGCGGCCAAGAGATCGAGTGCGAAGCCGATCTCGGCCATGGCGTGGCCCTCGTATTCACAACGATGCGGAATTTGTCCATGCGAATGTGATTGCATCGACTGCATCCCAATTTCCCGTTGCGCATGTTCACGTTCGTAATTATTACCCTGCGCGACACTTGCCAACTGCTCCACCGCACGGCGCCGTGGCAATCTCGTCCATCCGTCGGAAAACGAAATATCTGCATCAAGAATTTCGCCAGTTCGCGGATCGGTTTGAACGGGACCGCTTGCGAGCGCGCCGTCGCTGGTATCGAGGTACCAGCGGATTGAGGCGTGTCGAGCGTCGTTATTATCGAATTCGGCACTGTCTTCCTGCTGCCTCGTCTGAATAGCGTTCTTGAAACCTATCTTCTCGAATGCCTTATTCCACTCAAGTACGCCCTCTGCCACCTTGGCGCGATATTTGACCGGAATGTTCTTGTCGAGCCAGTAAGTGATCGGCTGCACTGGGTCAGAAAGCGCGGCCGTTGGGTCTTTCTTTTCCAGTCTCCAACGCTGAATGACATATTGGCGCGGAGACGGCGCGACATCATCGGTGTAGTTCCAAATTTGATCCACCCAATGGCCAACACGGCTATCCGCAGCGCGCGCCGCCATAGGCTTCTCGGACAATTTAGCCAAGGAATAATAATAGCCAAGGAACATGCTGCGGTTGTCTTCAAGGTTGGCAGGCGGCCGCGCGCTCGGCGCAGGGCCCGGCATCAATGGTGGTGCCGGTATCTTTGCAATTCCGTAGTGGGCTGAGACATTGAACGTGGTCATATCCTCGGTGGAACGCACAATGACAAAACCAGAGTTGCGGGCATCGTAAGCATACGGCAGGCGGAACGCCGTTTCGAGCCGCGTGGCCATACCTGGAAGATCGGCCAACAACAATGCGTTGGCATCGATCAGTATCGACTTGCGCCCGGGGTGCGGCGCACTCGCAACCGTCGTTACAGCGACTAAGCTGTCAGTGAAGCTTTCTTTCAACGCGCGCTCGATAGCTGAGCCCGCCTTGGCCACAAAGCGATGGTTCTTGGCGATTAGCTGGACGTTGTTCCCCAGCTTCTTGAATTCAACGATGTGACTTCCTAACATCCTGTTAGGCATGATGAAGGCTTCACCAATTCCGCGCGTGGAATTGACCTGATAGTAAAAAGGCGAATTCATTTGCTCGGGCTTGATCTCGATCCAGACTTTATCGTCCTTTTGGTAGAGCGTGAAATAGCCGGGAATCTGTTTGGCATCTTTGATGACCTCGGCGAATGGCTTGGGCGCGGCGGCATCAGGCCGCGTGGCCGGTGCGGCGGCTGGGGCAGTTGCCGGATTCACCGCCGCTGGCGCCGGGGCAGGGGTGGGTGGCGATTGGGCAAACGCGACTGGCATGGCGCTACTCGCCAGCAACGACGAAATCAAACAGTGGATGTATTTTTTGCGGAACGATACATAGGAATTCATGAAACGCCTTTGCTTGGTAATGAAATCTGATCGCGCCGGAGAAGTGTCCACGGTGCGTGCCGGGTACAATTTTGAAACATTATTTTCGGCCATATCGCGCGGGGACTTTGTATCAATTTGTGCCGATGAGGCGACAATATCGAACAGTGCCATAGAGCATGAAAATACCTGTGCCAGCGGCCACGAAATAAATAAACTCTAGCACTGGAGCGGCTTCCCGACATAAATAGGCCGGGGATGCCCGTCAAATGGCGATCTGCATGGTCACGCACTAAATAGTTTCGCGCTCGCAAAGAAACCACTCGCCACGCTTCTGCCGCATACTACGCCGATGATTTCCGCGCGGCTTCCTCGTTGTTTTGTATTTTGCAAGCTAGCTGTTGGCGCAATGCTTTGCTATATCGCATTGTTCGCCCACGCAGCACCGCAGCTCGTCACGCCGCAATTGCCGCCTGCCGTCAAAGGGGAAATGTATGCGGCCAGCTTGATGATTGGCTCGGCGTTGCCGTTGACCAGCGCGACTGTATCGGGGCTGCCGGGTGGAATGATTGCAACGCATAACGGCAGCGGAAGCGTGGCCATTGCCGGTACGCCAGTGGCCTCCGGCAATTTTTCGCTCGCCATCTCAGCGACCGACAACGCGATGAACGCGCTCAACGCCAGCGTGAATTTGATGGTGGTTCAGGTAAGCGACAATGTCACTGCGGTGGCCGCTGGCGAGAACCATACCTGTGTTGTGATTGCAGGCGGCGTGCAGTGCTGGGGGGACAACCGTCAAGGCCAGCTTGGCAACAACAGCACGACGAGTAGTCTTGTGCCAGTGCAAGCGATCGCCGTTGGCAGCAATGTCGTTGCCGTCTCGGCGAATCGGGATTACACCTGCGCGGTCGCCAACGGCGGCGTGCAGTGTTGGGGCAATGTTGTACCCGGCAGCAGCGTCACGCTAAGCCTCGTTCCGTTTCAGATGATCGCAGTCGGCAGTGGCGTTACTGCGGTGTCCGCTGGGCTGTATCACAGTTGTGCGGTCGTCAACGGCGGCGCGCAGTGCTGGGGTGCCAACTTCAGCGGCCAATTAGGCGACGGCTCCACTACCTCGAGCTTGGCTCCTGTACAGGCGATTGCGGCAGGCAGCAACGTGAGCGCCGTGGCTGCAGGTATCGCGCACAGTTGCGCCGCGACCAACGGCGGTGCGCAGTGCTGGGGCGATAACTCCAATGGCCAGCTCGGCAACAACAGCACGATGGAAAGTCTCATTCCGGTACAGGTGATTGCTGCTGGCAGCAACGTCACCGACATCGCCGCAAACAACAACGCAAGACCAATCCTTTCGCCGGGTGTGCTTCCGCCAATGCGCGGCGGTCACACCTGCGCCGCAGTCAACGGCGGCGTGCGGTGCTGGGGAAACAACTTTGATGGTCAGCTAGGCAACAACAGCACCACGCAAAGCATGATCCCGGTGCAGGCGATTGCGGCTGGCAGCAATGCAAGTGCTGTAAGGGTCGGCGGCAGATATAGTTGCGCGTTGGTCAACGGTGGCGTGCAATGTTGGGGTGGAAACGTGCATGGCCAGTTCGGCAACGGCACCAATACACAAAGTCTCGTGCCGGTTGTGACCATTGCCGCGGGCAGCAACGCCACCGCGATTGCAGTCGGTGGTGTCGTGCTGCTCGGCGACTCCAACGACCAATCTAGTCGCGTGCACACCTGTGCGGTCGTCAACGGCCGTGTAAAGTGTTGGGGATCCAACGGCTCGGGGCAACTCGGCAACAATCGCCCCATGCGCGCCCTCACGCCTGTGCCGGCCATTGCCGCCG
>JANNRY010000314.1:0-8592 GCA_031401935.1 Betaproteobacteria bacterium
GCCAGAATGAAGAAAATGATCGACCACGCCAATGAAACATTACCGGTCTGCTCAGATATTTCCCCGGCAAGAAATACCAATCCACCCTGGCCCGCGATCATCGCAATCCGATAAAACGTGCTGCGCACCCCGACGAATGCAGCCTGCTGGTGTTGCTCCAGCGCCAGCATGTAGAAGCCATCTGCCGCAATATCGTGGGTGGCAGAGCTGAACGCCATCAGCCAGAAAACGGCCAATGTAATCTGGAAAAAATGCGCAGTCGGAATCGTCAACGCGACCAGTGCCAGCGAAGCGCCGATGAGCAGTTGGAGCGTGACTATCCAGTAGCGTTTTGTTTTGAACATATCGACCACCGGCGACCAGAGTGGCTTGATCACCCAGGGCAGATACAGCCAACTGGTATAGAGCGCGATGTCGGTATTGGAGAGTCCTAAATTCTTGTACATGATGACCGAGAGAGTCATCACGACAACATACGGAATTCCCTGCCCAAAGTAGAGGGTCGGAATCCAGCGCCACGGACTTTTTTGTTTTTCAATCATCTTGAAATCGCCAAACGGACACTGCCTTGAGCGTCGGCAAGACGCACTTTGGCATCGGCGACACTGATGTTGCTGGCGATGGCAACAATGGCGACTTTGACATGAAAACCGCACGCTTGGAGCGCCGCGCGCGCGACCGATTCATCGGCACCTGTTGCCAGCATGGTGAGATTAACAGTGCGCCGCATCAGCTTGGCGTTAGTGGGTGTCAAGTCCACCATCAGGTTGCCGTACACCTTGTTGAGCCGCACCATCACTGCGCTCGAAAATGTATTAAGCGCGATTTTTTGCGCGGTGCCTGCCTTTAAGCGCGTGCTACCCGAAATCAATTCCGAGCCGGTATCGAGCGTGACGCCGATTTCCGCTTCAGTCGCGACCGGCGCGTCTGGATTATTGGCAATACCGATGGTAAGCGCACCGCTCCTGCGTGCCGCCGCCAGTGCCCCGAGCGCATAAGGGGTGCTGCCGCTAGCCGCGAGGACGATGACGACATCATTGGGCCCCGCTGCGCTTGCGATCAGGTCCGCTGCCCCTTGTTCACGATTGTCTTCTGCGCCTTCAACGGCCTGAAATATTGCATCGCGCCCGCCAGCAAGCAAGGCGATGGCGCGTTCTCTGGGCCATGAAAAGGTCGGGTAAAGCTCCACGCTATCAAGTAATCCCAGTCGCCCGGAAGTGCCTGCGCCCACATAAATCAGGCGTCCACCGGCCTCAAGGCGCGGCACCGCTGCATCTACTGCTGCCGCGAGTTGTGGGCTCGCTGCGCGGACGGCGTTTACGGCATTGATCTGATCATCGGCAAACGCGTTGACAAGATCGCGCGCCGAATATTGATCAAGATTTGCGTGTTGTGTGCTGGGTGTTTCTGTTTTTAGCATGAGCGTTGCAATTACACTTTTATCTTGGTGGGGTTGCCATCGTATTATCGTCCGGAATGTGGCCGTTGACATGCCGCGTAGTCGATGCGCCGATGGTGCAGCGAGGCATTATCTGGCATCCTCATCATTCGCTTGTAGTTATCATGTACAGGCCAGCGACACCGACAACCAGAAAACCGCATGGACGACATCAATTCACTTCGCCGTATTCTCAAACAAAACCACGTGATCGCAATCGTTGGGCTGTCTTCGAATTGGTGGCGGCCCAGTTACTTTGTGGCCAAGTATCTGAAGGAACACGGCTATCGCATCATCCCCGTGAACCCCGCCTACCAGGAAGTGCTAGGCGAAAAGTGCTACGCATCGCTCCAGGATGTCCCGGAAAAAATTGATATGGTTGATTGCTTCCGCAAAGCCGAGGAAATTCCTGCGTTAGCCGAAGATGCCATTCGCATCGGTGCGAAATGTTTATGGATGCAGTTGGGTGTCGCTAACCAAGCCGCTGCAACCCGCGCAACAGAAGCCGGGCTGGACGTGGTGATGAATCGCTGCGTAAAGATTGAGCACGGACGATTGTTCGGCGGCTTGAACTTTGCCGGCGTGAATACCAAGGTAATTTCGGCAAAACGCCCCAACGTTTAGTCTGCCCGATGACGTTTTTCTCATCGGGCGGCATTTCTCGCCCTCTCCTTTGGGACAAGGGAACACTTGAAGCGCAATAGAGGGCTGGGGTGAGGGAAAAGTGACCTAGATAATGCCATTCGACGCCCAGCTCGCCATTGGTCAAGCCCGGTCGCCATTCGTCGCACCACGGGGGTAACCGTGACTTCCGCCTTGACGTGCACGCGGGTGGCATCAATACTGACAACCAATTAATGCGGTACGACTCAAGTTAGCGTCGTTCCGGATGACCGTTTGGAGGAAATCATGCAGGACTATCTCATTTGGACCATTCTTGGCTTTTCACTCGTTATCATCGAATTGATGACGGGGACCTTCTATTTACTCGTTATTGGTGTGGGCGCGTTGGCAGGGGCACTGGCTGCGTGGCTCGGTGCACCGTTTATCGCGCAAGTCTCGGTGGCGGGCGTTGTTGCTGGCATTGGCACCTGGTGGGTGCAGCACTGGCACGCGGCACATCGCACTGACGGCGATCAGGCCAATGCAATCGATGTCGGCCAGTCGGTGACGGTAGCCAATTGGGTTAACCCAGCCGAGGGAATTCTGCGTATCAAGTATCGCGGTGTGGAATGGGATGCCCGTATCAAGCCAGGTGACGTGGCCGCCACAGCCGTAGACGTTGGCGGCACATTGCACATCCTGGCGCAGGACGGACAGTGCTGGGTGGTGGGTAGCCAGCGGACCGGTGCCTGATGCTTTCAAGACTCATGAATGGCTTGATCGCCGGGCTTATCGCCTGGTCGGTGAGCCATTCCAAATGGGTCGCGTTGGCCGTGTTCGGTGCGACCGCCGGTCTAAGCAGCAACAAATTCAAGTGGGCCGAGGAGATTGTGCAGGCGATTAAGGACGAAGCCGCCAAAGCTAAAAACCCAACGACGGCTACGACGGGCGAGCCAACGACGCCAGATACCCGTTCGACAGCAGCAAAACTGGCGGCCAATTTAGCCGCGAAGGTGACCGAGAATTTGAAGCCGCATCTGGCCACCAAACACGCTGCACCTGCCATGCTCAAACTAAAGAATCAATCTGCAAATGCCGTTGCTGACAAAACTTCAATGACAACAACTCTTCCCGCTGTAATCGCAACAGTAATAGAACAACCTCGTAAGGAGATTCCCATGCTTGTTAAATTAATCGTCGCTGCCATCATCGCTGGTGCTGCCGGCTTTATGACAATGAACCCCACCGTCGCCGTTGGCGTATTTGTCGGCGCTTTCTTCGTCGCACTCATCATCGAAGGCATGAAGATCGTGCCGCAGCAAAGTGCTTGGGTGGTCGAGCGGCTCGGCAAATTCCATACTGTGCTGCAGCCGGGCTTTAACTGGATCACGCCCTTTATTGATCGGGTGGCTTATCGCCATTCGCTCAAAGAGGTGCCGCTCGATATCGCCGAGCAAGTCTGCATCACCAAGGACAACACCCAGCTCGCGGTCGACGGCATCATCTATTTTCAGGTGATGGACGCGAAGCTTGCCAGTTACGGCTCCTCCGACTACGAACTCGCGATTTCGCAATTGGCGCAGACGGCATTGCGCTCCGAGATCGGCAAGATGGAATTAGACAAGACGTTCGAAAGCCGCGACGACATCAACCGGCAGATCGTGTCGGTACTCGACGAAGCCGGACGCACCTGGGGCATCAAGGTATTGCGTTACGAATTGAAAAGCCTCACGCCACCGGAATCAATACTCCGTGCCATGCGGGCGCAGATTACTGCCGAGCGTGAAAAACGCGCCGTGATCGCCAAATCCGAGGGCTTGCGTCAAGAGCAGATCAACCTCTCCGACGGTCAGCGTCAGGGCGCGATATTGGCGTCAGAAGGCGAAAAACAAGCTGCGATCAATAAAGCGCAGGGCGAAGCTGCGGCGTTGATCGCCGTGGCCGAAGCGACCGCGAGCGCGGTGCGTCAGGTTGCAGGCGCACTTGAGGCACCCGGCGGAATGCTGGCTGCCAACCTGAAAGTGGCCGAGAAATATATCGAGCAATTCGGCAATCTGGCCAAGGCGGGCAATACGTTGATCCTGCCCGCGAATCTGGCGGATGCGGGTGGATTTGTTGCGGCGGCGATGACGGTGTTGGATAAGGCGAAGCTAGGGCAGGCGAAGTAATGAAAGTCTAGCATTGGCGGGGATTTACGGGCTATTTTGGCCCAAAAGCCCCGCCAAATGGCGATCTACGAAGAAGCATCCTAAGTAGTTGGTTCCGCAGCGAGTATTGCGTCGACTTACCCGAGGCTCCGCATGTTTTGCCCAACTGACAAAAATCTGCTTCTCAGGAACGACAGTGACAAGCCACTCTATCAATGCAGCGATTGCTCTGGCGTGTTCGTGTCAGTCGCCGACGCTGCCATTGACGACGGCGCGCTCCTCGATGCGCCGCTGAGTACGCTGCGTTGCCCGAAGGATGGTTCGCTTTTGCGGATCAGTGAAGTCGATGGCATACCCATTCATCTTTGCGGCAAATGCAGTTCCGCATGGATCGATGGGGACTCGCAAGAAAGATTGTTTTCGAAATTGCCGCATTGGTTCGGCAAATCGCAACCCGAGACCACAGGCTCGATCACGGGCGCAATCGCAATTGAGGCCGTCATCGCCATTTTGATGGGCTGATTCGGCGCGTTGAAGAAAGTCGCGCGTACCGCGTACGCTGTTTTGGCGAAAGGTGCGCGAAGCACTAAAACCGTATTAACGACCTTGCGTCGCGAAACGATTATCGCTTGGAATCTATATTGGAGTTGACATGGCGATAGGCCCAAAGGCACGTGACCCACATACACCTTATGAAGTTTATGAGTTTTCCGTGAGCGGTCGGGTGTACTACGTGGGCATTGGACAATCCATTGCAGGCAACGGCAAGTCAAAACCTACACGCGCTACAGATAGGTGGAACTATGTCGGCAGGCAAATTGAACGTCTCAAACGCGAGGGATCATTGCCACCCGGGAAAAGGCGAGACATCGAGAAGCTAAGCGGCGCCGTTATTCGCGAGATGATTGAGAGAGGCATAATTGAACACGCCATAACGCGCCCGTGGCAAGGGAAGGGCCGGGCCGAGGCATTGCGTCAGGAAGCGCTGCATATCAAGCTTCTCCTCGCGCAGGATTGCAAGCTAGCGAACATCCGCGGCAATACGAATCCCGCTCCGACCGTGGAGCAAATTCTGGAATATCTCGGCGTCAAATAAAGTCTGTAGATGTACTCAGGAATAGACTGGACAGTTTTTTGAAGACGCCGCTATGCCGCAAGCGCCTCGTCTTTACGCGGAGCAATTTTCTGAATAGTGCCCCCGGCATCGCAGTAAGCGCTCCGCACCCTGGCTCTCTGCTGCGCTTCAAGTGTTCCCTTGTCCGCTAGGAGAGGGAATAAAACACCGCAGTATCCTGTAGCCGCAATAAATTAAACATATAGATCGCCACTTGGCGTGCTTCGTGGGCAAGAAGTGCTTGAAAACGCGCGCCAGTGCTAGTGATTGCCGCAAATATAAGGGTTGCCGAATCTCGCTACACTCTCCCGCAACCAACCTCGACGAGAGCTACATATGCCAGACCGCCAATTCGGTTTCGAAACCCTCGCGCTCCACGCCGGCCAGATTCCCGATGCCGCAACCGGCGCACGCGCATTGCCCATTTATCAAACGACGTCGTTCGTTTTCGATAGCGCCGACCACGCCGCCTCGCTGTTCAATCTGCAAACCTTCGGTAACGTTTACACGCGTTTGTCAAACCCGACCACTGCAGCATTCGAGGAGCGCTGTGCCGCACTCGAAGGCGGCCGTGCAGCAGTCGCAACAGCGAGCGGGCAGGCAGCGTCGATGGTGGCCCTGCTGAATATTGTCGAAGCGGGAGATCACATCGTCTCCTCGTCGAAGCTCTACGGCGGTACGCATACGATGTTCAACGTCAATTTCAAGAAGCTGGGTATCGATGCGACATTGGTCGATCCTGACGAGCCGGAGAATTTCAGAGCTGCTATTCGCCCCAACACAAAAGCGATCTTTTCCGAAACGCTGGGCAATCCCGCCATCAACATGGTGGACCTTGAAGCCGTCGGCAAGATTGCGCGCGAGGCCGGCGTGCCGTTCATCGTCGACAACACCGCCGCCTCGCCGTTCCTTTGCCAGCCGTTGCAGCACGGGGCGGATATTGTGGTGCACTCTGCAACCAAGTTCATGGGCGGCCATGGCACGACGATGGGTGGCGTGGTGATCGAGAGCGGCAAATTTCCTTGGGGCAATGGCAAATTTCCGTCGATGACAGAGCCTTCCGCGGGTTATCACGGCGTACGTTTTTTTGAGACCTTCGGTGATTTTGCGTA
Organism: Betaproteobacteria bacterium; assembly: GCA_031401935.1. GTDB lineage: Bacteria > Pseudomonadota > Gammaproteobacteria > Burkholderiales > Usitatibacteraceae > UKL13-2. Next base: position 6,415 of record JANNRY010000314.1, read on the forward strand.
CACGATGAAGGCACGCATGGAAGTCATGCGCGTGTTCGGCCCGACGTTGGCACCGTTCAGCGCGTGGCAACTGATGCAGGGCATCGAAACGCTGCCGGTACGCATGGAACGGCATTGCACCAACGCGATGGCCGTGGCCGCATTTCTGCAATCTCATCTGAAGGTAGCTTGGGTGAATTACCCGGGTCTGCCTACGAATCGTTATCACGATCTGGTGAAGCGCTATATGCCCAACGGTGCGGGCGCGCTGCTTTCATTCGGCATCAAAGGTGGCTTTGAGTCGGGCGTCAAATTTATCGAATCGCTGCAGTTCATTAGCCACCTGGCAAATATTGGCGACGCGAAATCGCTGGTGATTCATCCCGCCTCTACCACGCACCGGCAATTGTCCGAGGAAGATCAGATCAAGGCGGGTGTGCCGCCGGACATGGTGCGGCTGTCGATCGGTCTGGAAACGATTGACGACATCATCTGGGACATTGAGCAGGCGCTGGCTACTGCAACCGCTTAACTATCTGGGATAAATCGCGCCAAGAATCGTGGCGTGCTTGGCACCCGTGGTAGCGCGCAGATCCAGCGCATGGCGCTCGATGGCTTGTTTGGCGAACCATGCAAACGCAAGCGCTTCGACCTGTTGCGCAGGAACGCCGAATGCATCGGTCTTGTCGATTTTTGCGCGTGGAAGTAGTTGCGCAATGCGCGTCATCAGTGCGGCATTCTGCGCGCCACCTCCGCAAACAAGTACTTGGCCACAGTCAGCCGCGTAGCGCTTTACGTCGTTGGCAATTGAGACCGCTGTGAGATCAAGCAGCGTACACTGCACGTCGACGGCCTTCTCGTTTCCAGTGAGGCGCTGTTCCAGCCACGCGAGGTTGAATTGATCGCGACCGGTGCTCTTGGGCGGCGCTTGATTAAAGTATTTTTCACTCGGGAACAGGCCGGAAAGCCGCGCCAGTGCTTGACCTTGCATGGCCCATGCGCCGCTCTCATCAAACTGTTTGGCGAGATGTTTGTCGATCCACGCGTCCATCAAACAGTTTCCCGGTCCGCAGTCGAACCCCCATGCGGGCTTGTCTTTTTCCAGAACGGTGATATTGGCGATGCCGCCGACATTCACAACGACGCGTGTTTCATCCTGAGCGCGAAAAATGCCGTCATGAAACGCCGGCACTAGCGGCGCGCCTTGACCGCCGGCCGCAATGTCGCGGGAACGAAAATCGGCGACGACATCAATTGACGTCAACTCTGACAGCCGGGCCGGACTATTCAATTGAACCGTGAAACCCAGATCCGGACGGTGGCGCACCGTTTGACCATGACAGCCTGTCGCGACAACATCGCTTGGCAATGTCCCGGTGCGGGCGAGAAGTTTGGCAATGGCACTCGCATATACATCGGCTAGCGCGTTGGCGGCTAGGTGGCTGCGCTCGATTTCGTTCTCGCCCGCGACATTCAGCGCCAGCAATTCTGCGCGCAACGCAGGAGAAAAGTCTTCGCCATGGAAACCGATTACGTGCGGAATCGGGTTTGAAAAATCGGCAAGGATTACGTCGGCACCGTCGGTGCTGGTGCCGGACATCACACCCAGATAAAGCGATGCTTTTTTATTCAAACTTGCCGAAGCTGGTGTCGCGCAGCAGCACTAGCTGCTCGCTTTGCGCTTGCGCAGATTGTTTGAACGCCGCGATATATTTTTGTGCGAGCGGTTCTGCTTTTGGCAATGCCACTCTCATCGGGTCTTGATGGCTACCTGCGATCTTGAATTCGTAGTGCAGATGCGGCCCGGTGGCCCAGCCAGTCGCGCCGACATAGCCGATGGTTTGGCCTTGACTCACGCGTGATCCCCGGCGCACATTTGCAGCGAATCCGGACATATGAGCGTAAAGCGTAGTGACGCTACCGGAATGACGAATCTCGATCACATTGCCGTAGCCGCCTTTGACACCGGCAAATTCGACTGTGCCATCGGCTGTCGCCCAGATCGGCGTACCGCGGGGCGCGGCGAAATCGACGCCGGTATGCTGACGCCAGTTCTTCATCAAAGGATGAAAGCGTCCGCCAAATCCCGATGACACGCGAGAAAACGCGAGCGCTGACCGCAGGAACGACTTCGCGCGATTTTGACCATCGGCCGAGTAATAGCCATCACTGCCTTCAGAATCGGTGAACAGGTATGCC
>JANNRY010000315.1:0-8926 GCA_031401935.1 Betaproteobacteria bacterium
ATATCGATCCTGACTGGATCAAGGAAAGGGCACAGGCCGTTGTGCACTCATCGGTGGCGGAAACCGGCACGATGGTCTTGTGGCGAAAACTTTCATCAGACGAATACCGATCTACGCGGCATGGCGCTCGTCGATACCCAGATCTTCCAGCGCCTGCAAGGTATCGAGATAGCTCTTGCCAGAGGCGATGATGCCGAGTCGCGGCTTGTCGCAATTGATCGTGACGCGGTTCAGCTTGTTCACGCGGCAGTAAGCGAGTGCGGCGTAAATCTTGTCGTGCTGCAAACGCAGTTCCTGCTCCAGCGGTGAATCCGGCCAACGCAGGGACAAACCTTTTTCCGGCATTGGAAAATCTTCCGGCAACAGGATTTTCGGGTTGCTTGGATCAATCAGCACTGATGCCGATGCATCGACCGTATCGGAAATGCATTTGAACGCGATGTAGAGCCCTGAATAGCGCGACATCGCAAAACCATGCAAACCAAGATCAAGGATTTCCTGCACGCCAGTCGGATACAACACCGGGATCATCGCCGCATCAAAAATATGTTCGGATTGGTGCGGCAGCGTGGACGATTTGCAGGCGTGGTCATCGGCTGCAACCAGCAATACGCCACCGTGCTTTGATGAGCCCGCGGCGTTGGCATGCTTGAACACATCACCGGAGCGATCCACGCCGGGACCTTTGCCATACCAGATGCCGAATACGCCGTCGTATTTCGCGCCTTCAAACAGCCCCACCTGCTGCGAGCCCCACACGGCAGTGGCGGCAAGTTCTTCATTCACGCCGGGCGTGAAGAAAATATGATTTTCCTTCAGGAATTTCTTGGCTTTCCAAAGGGCCTGATCGTAGCCACCCAATGGCGAACCGCGATAGCCGGAAATGAAGCCCGCCGTATTGAGTCCCGCCGCGAGGTCACGCTGGCGCTGCATCATCGGCAAGCGCACCAATGCCTGCGTGCCATTCATAAAGGCACGGCCTTGCGTCAGGGCGTATTTGTCGTCGAGGGTAACTGTGGAGAAAGCGGAAGGCTGGGCGGCATCGATTGATGCCTTGGTGGCAACTACGGCTGACATTACAACTCCTCAAATTTTGTTTGCGGATCTGACGCTGGCAGCGCATTAAGGCAATGCACTCAACCAGTGTTGTGGGCCTACCGCTTCAGGAGATTTTGTCCCCTAAGCAAGGCGGGCGCAAGTATAGCCGCAATGATTGTATTTGCGAAATGACACGCTGATTGTCCATAGCAACGGATTTGCCATAAGAAACGCAGATCGCCTATTGGCGGGGTGTTACAAGCATTTTTGCCCGTTGAAGCGCACCAGCGCTAGAGTTTTCGATTGATGTACTATTTCAACTTTGAAGGCAAACCGCATGACGTGGAAATTAGCGCAGGCACCGACCCAGGCAGGCCGAATCGCCATTGTTACGGGTGCAAATATTGGCTTGGGCTTTGAAACAGCGCTGGCACTCGCTGGTAAAGGTTGCAAGGTCATTCTCGCTTGCAGAAACATCGACAAAGCCGAGGTAGCTAAATCGACGATATTGGCGGAACACCAGTCCGCTGTGATTGAGTGCATGCCGCTCAATCTGAGCAGTCTCAAATCGGTTCGCGCATTCGCGACCGCCTACGCAAAGCGCCACAAAAAGCTGGACCTGTTGATCAACAATGCGGGCATCATGATGCCGCCGTTTTCATTGAGCGAGGATGGTTTTGAGAGCCAGCTTGCGGCCAATTATCTTGGCCACTTCGCATTGACAGGTTTGTTGCTGCCGTTGATCGTCAACAGTCCGAATTCGCGCGTAGTAAGCTTGAGCAGCATCGCCCACAAATGGAGTGGCATTCACTTTGACGACATCAACTTCAAGACCGGCTACAGCGAACGTGAGGCATATGGCCAAAGCAAACTCGCCTGCCTGATGTTTGCCTATGAATTGCAGCGGCGACTGAGCAAAGCTGGCAAGTCGATCCTCTCCGTTGCCGCACACCCGGGGATTTCTCACACCAATTTGTTTCAGCATATGCCGATGGCCGCGCGCATATTTGCACCGCTAGCCGGGCTCGTGTTGCAGTCAGCCAAAGGCGGCGCGCAGCCGACGCTATATGCAGCGCTTGGTGACGACATAAATGGCGGCGACTATTGCGGGCCGCGTGGCTTCCGTGAAATGCGCGGCGCGCCGGTCAAAGTCAGTTCCGATAAACGCTCGCACGATGAGGATGCCGCTGCAAAATTGTGGTCGATGTCAGAAGAAATGACCGGTGTGCGGTTTTTAAGCGCCTGACCTGGCAATTACGCAGATCGCCTATTAGCGGGCTTCTTCGGGCGTTTTTGCCAAGGAAGGCTCGCCTGTGCTATAGATTCACAACTTTCGCGGTCAATCAACATGCAATCAAAAGGCCTGAAGGCCGCTTGCAGTAGACTAGAAGCATGTCAACAATTTCTACAAACAGGCGCTCATTGCAGCCGTTGATTGCCGCGGTACTGCTCTTGTGCGCAACAACAGCTTCGATGCTTGCGCGCGCCGCCGATCCGCCCGGCACGTTCAAAGAAGGCACCAGCGGCGATGCGGTCTGCACGCGCTGCCATGGCGCGAACGAAAAAAAGCCGATCCTGTCGATTCATCGCACGCGTCATGGCGTGGCAGGCCAGCCGGGATGCCAAGCCTGTCATGGTTCCAGTCGCGGGCACGTGCGACATATGGACGACGCCGCGACGCGCCCGCCGCCGGATTTTGTGTTTAGCGGTGCAAACAAATCATCACCTGAAGTGCAAAGCCGCACCTGCCTGAATTGTCACAGCACAGGCAAACGCAGCCACTGGCAAGGCAGCGCGCACCCCGGCAGCGACGTGACGTGCTCATCCTGCCACGAGGTTCATCAGCCGCAGGACAAGGCATTGTCCAAAGACACACAGCGCGAGGTTTGCTTCGCCTGCCATCAAACGCAGCGCGCCCAAGTGCATTACCTTTCCTCGCATCCGATTGCAGCGGGCAAGATCGCGTGTTCGGATTGTCACAATCCGCATGGCTCGACCGGTCCGAAGCTACTGGTTAAAAACACCATCAACGAAACCTGTTACGGCTGCCACGCCGATAAGCGCGGCCCGTTTCTGTGGGAGCATCCGCCGTCCTCGGACGACTGTAGCAATTGCCACACATCACACGGATCGAACATTGCGCCGCTACTGAAAGCCCGTCCGCCGTGGCTGTGTCAGGGTTGCCACGCGGGTAGCCAGCACACTACGCCGCCGCTCAGCGGACGCGGGCTGCCATCGGCGGCGGGCGGCACTGCCGCGTCACCACAACTGCTGCTGCGTGCATGCGTCAATTGCCACTCCGCCATTCACGGCAGCAATCATCCCTCTGGTCCACGATTGACGCGCTAGAGAAGAACCATGACGCGCCGGAATCTGAAACCGATCAATATGCTTGCATCCGCGAAAGCCTTGTCGCGTGGCTTAGTCGGCGCGCTGTTTGTATCCACCGCAATTGCTGCGCCGGATACAAACCAGTCCGACAAAGATGCCGATGCCATCAATGAAGTAACGCGTCCGCAAAGCAAGATAGAAAATGGCGCGGGCGGCATTAGCGAGGGTTCATTCGCAGCAGGAAATTTCAGTGGCATCGGCCAGAAAGACAGCTTCCTGATCGGTAACTTCGATCTGCGCGGCAGCCAATACAGCTATGGCAATAGCAGCGATGACAAAACGCGCTGGCGCCTGACCGGCACCAATCTTGGCCTCGATTCGCGCAGCTTGTCTGGCGAATACGGTCGGCAAGGTAAATACCGGATCACGTTTGGCTATGATGAAATTCCAAAATTTATTTCCGATAGTTACCAGACACCATTTTTGGGCGGCGGCTCCGCAAATCTGACGTTGCCCAACGGGTTTGTGCACGGTGCTGATACGCGCGCCATGAGCACGCTGGCGCTAAGCATGCAGCGGTTCGATGTGGAGGTGAAGCGCCAACAGTCCGAGATCGGCCTTAGTTATTGGCTAACGCGTGAATGGGAACTGCGCGCGAGTCTGCGCAACGACGACCGCGATGGCACGCGGATTCGCGGTGCTGAATTCGGCAGCAATGGCGGCAATCCGCGAGCGATGTTACTTCCCGAACCGATCAATTCCTCCACCCAATTGATCGATGCGAGTATCGCTTTCAATGGCGATAGTCACCGCTTCACTATCTCGTACCACGGCTCATTATTCAGAAACGACATCAGCGCGGTAACGTTCCAGAACCCTTACACCAGTACGGTCTGGGTCGGTGGTACGTCGGGATTGGCTGCTGGTTTCCCCTTGCCCACCGGGCAAATCGGCGTGGCACCGGACAATCAATTTCACCAACTGGCCGCTAGCGGCTCATATGATTTTTCATCAACCACGCGTCTCACGCTCACTGGTTCGCGCGGACGCATGACCCAAAACGAGGCATTCCTGCCATACACAATCAACCCCGGCCTGACCAGCACTGCCTTGCCGCGCACGTCGCTCAATGGCCTCGTTGAAACCACTTTTTTCAATGCCCGCTTGGCGATGCGACCAATGCGCAGTTTTTCCGTCAGTGGCACGCTGCGCTATGAGGACCGCGAAAACAAAACACCATTGTCTGAATACATTTATGTCGGCGGTGATATCCAGTTGCAGCCGCAGCCCGGCAGCGCCAGTGATCGCATCCGCACCAATCTCCCGCGCAGCCGCCAAAATACCCATACGACGCTGGATGCTGATCTGCGCATCTCTTCCACCACCACACTCAAAACAGGATGGGATCATGATGTCGTCAAACGCACGTTCGCGGAAGTCGAACGCGCGACCGAAAACACCTACCGGATGGAGCTTCGCCAAGGCGGCATGGGTCCGTGGACGGCGTCGGCCAGCTATGCGTTGCTGGTGCGGCGTGGCACGCAATATCTCTATAACCTCCCCTATTTGTCGAGCTATACATCAGCCGCTTTTATCAACAGTCTTGCTGTTGCAAACGGCTGTACGGGTTTGATCGATTGCATTCGCAATGGCCCGCTGCAAAATAAGTTTTATATGGCTGACCGGGATCGCGAACGCGCGCGCATCATGGTCGGCTTTATGCCGAACGCGGCGATTTCATTGCAGGCACGCGTAGACGTAAATCGGGATAAATATCCGCACTCTCCCTACGGCGTCATCGATGCACGCAGTTGGTCGGCGGGCGCAGACTTGGGCTATATCTTCAGCGACGACATCAGCGCCACACTTTTTGCCGCGGTCGAAGACCAACGCTCCCGCGAGCGTACCCGCCAAATCCTGAGCGCTGACACTTCCGTGGCAAGCAATCCTGCCGCAGACTGGGAAAATCAGTTCATCGATAAATCCACTTCGGTTGGATTCGGCGTGCGCTACAAAGGCCTATTAGGCGGCAAGCTGGAACTCAATGCCGATGTCGTCATTGTGCGCGGCCGCACCCCTATTACGACCACGGCTGGCAGCGCCACGCCGGCTGCGCAGAATCCGGCCACTGCCTTTCCTGATCTGATCGCCCGCTCTGAAAACATCAACCTTTCCGCGCGCTATGCTATGGATCGTCGCAGCACACTACGCCTGAATTATTTTTATCGCCGCCTCAATAGCGCGGACTGGGCCTATGAGCAAGTAGAACCGACGACGCTGGCGAATGTGATTGGCAGCAAGGAAAACCCAGCGCATTTTTCTGTGCACGGCATCGGTGTGTCGTACGTGCGGTCGTTTCGCTGATTAACTTGCGCTGATCAACTCGCCATCACGATTTCGGACAGAGCTTGCCGTATGGCGTGATCAATCCCGGCGCGGCTACTTTCGGCGCGGTTTGCCGGATTTTGTCGGCCTCGCCGCGACGCGATTGCGCTTCCTCTAACTTGCCGGTCTCAGCCAGCGCCAAGCCAAATTTCTCATAGGCGTCGGCAATCACCAATGGTGACGTCATGACACGCGAGTCGCGCTCAATTATCGAAACCAATTGCGAAAAATATCCCGAAGCTGCGGCAAATTTTTTCTGCGCAACACTAGCCGAGCCCAATTCAACAAGCGGGCCAATGGTGACGCTTCCGGTAGAGTCGGCCATTTTTTTGGCGATCAGCAAATATTTTTCTGCCTCGTTGTATTGGCAGAGCACACCCATCGCCCGCCCATATTCCAGATGCACCGCGCTACGCATTGTGCCCGTTTTGGGTAAATCCGGATGGTTGATCGCCTGCGCGATCTGCGAGGCCACCGACTCCCAATCACCGCGAATTTTTGCGGCGTTGGCGCGTTGCAAATACTCATCGAGTTCCAGATCGCTCGCCGATGCCGCCATTGGCAACAGACATGCAGTGACTGCGCAACAGAAACATACTGCGAGTTTTTTCGTGGGTGTGAAACGCATAAAGCAGATTCTAACTTTAATATTCATAAGCCTGTGTCAATGACGCGGCTGCACTTGGTGCGCAGCAAGATAAAATACGAGCGTACCGACCACTTTTGAAAAATAATTCTTCATGCGAACCCCACTGCTCTTGCTGTCTGTCGCGTTTATCGCGTTGTTAAACGGTTGTGCCGTCCTTGACCCACACAATATTATCGGCAGAGTCCGGGCACCCGGTGCGGAGCTTAATATTATGGTGCCGGATGTCGGCTCGACAGCCTGGAAACGCGATGCTTTCGACAACGTGTGGAACACAGTCAACGATAAATACTACGACGCAAAACTAAACGGCGTGAATTGGCAGGCAGTTCGCGCGACCTATGAGCCGCAAGTTCTCAATGCTCCCAGCGACGACCGCTACTGGGAATTGCTCGACAAAATGACCGGTGAATTGAAGGATTCGCACACGCGCGTGCATGGCCCCAAGCAGGTCGAGCAACAACGTAATCAGGAAGTGCATTCGCTTGGCCTTGGGTTTCTTGAGATGAGTGGCATGCTCGTGGTGACGAGTGTGCACGCTGAATCCGATCCATGGTGGGCGGGAGTGCGTGCAGGCATGACGATCAAAACAATCGATGGCGAACCTGCGCTGGCGTTGTACCAACGATTGATGAAAGAGGTGCGCGATTCGTCAACGCCGTGGGCGCGCACGCGTGGCGCATTGCGCAAAATCGTGGCGGGCGATCCAGACACCCCCATCAGCATGGTCTTCCTGCGCCTGGATGGCAGTGAAATTAGCGCTACCATGAAGCGTCGTAAATTCCGCACTCCGCCGGAGTTCACGCAGCGAGTGTTGCCATCGGGTTTCGGCTACGTGCGTTTTTCGAATTTTCTAGGTAGCCTTGAGAGCGGCATATCTCAGGCGATCACCGGCATGAAAGACGGGCCCGGCATGATTATCGATCTGCGCAATAACGGCGGCGGCTCGCTTGGCATGGCCAACTCCCTTGCGACTAAATTTCTGAGCTCGCCACAAAAAGGACCACGAATCCTCACCCGCACCGGCAAGCCAGTCACGCTGGCGTTCATCCCGACGATGAAAATGGAAACTGAATTGGCTGGCAACAAACAATTTGCCTATACCAAACCGCTGGTGATCCTGACAAATGAAAACAGCGCGTCTGCATCGGAAATTCTCGCGAGCACGCTGCAAGATCTCGGCCGCGCCACCATCATCGGCCAGCGTACTTGTGGGTGCTTGTTAGGTTATCTCGGATATGCAGACTTACCGGGTGGCGGGCAACTTGCCTACAGCGAGCTTGGCTTTGTCACGCCGAAAGGCCGGCGCATTGAAGGCGAAGGGGTGAAGCCCGATTTAGAGATTAGCCCCGCGCGTGAGGATATTTCTCTTAATCGGGACCGCATCCTTGAAGCGGCGGAGAAATTCCTGCGAGAGAAAACCATCACTCAACCTGAATTGAAAGCGGCGGACAAAGGCTAATGAAGATACTCATCCTCGGCGCTGGTGGTACCGGCGGCTATTTCGGCGGAAGGCTGCATGAAGGCGGTGCGGACGTGACATTTCTGGTGCGTGAAAAACGCGCGCGGCAGATCGCGCAGCACGGCTTGCAAATAGAAAGCCCGCAAGGCAATGTCACGTTGAAGGTAAAAACGGCGCTGAGCGATGACGTAACGGCTGAATACGATGTCGTCATCCTGTCCTGCAAAGCCTATGACCTGGCATCGAGTATCGAGGCCATTCGTCCGGCAATGCATGCGACGACCTGCGTCGTTCCCCTGCTTAACGGCATCTCACACATCGAGGCGCTAGATACCGCGTTCGGTAAGTCGCGCGTGATGGGCGGCAGTTGCCAAATCGCGGCCACGCTCACCAAAGATGGCGTGGTTAAGTCATTGATTGACACGCATGCAATCCTCTGGGGTGCGCGCGAACCTTCACAGCAGGCGTTGGCCGACGCGCTCGGGCTTGCGTTCGCAAAAACCATCGTCGACTGGAAGGTCTCGGAAAACATCATGCAGGACATGTGGGAGAAGGTGGCCTTTCTGTCCACGCTTGCAGGGATGACTTGTTTGATGCGCGCATCGGTCGGCGATATTCTCGCCACGGTCGATGGGCCCAAGCTGATGAAGCGCTATCTGGATTCGTGTGTCGCAGTCGCTGTCAATTGCGGCTATCCGCCGCGTGCGCCGATATTGGCGCGCTATGAGGAAGTGATGAACACGACAGGTTCACCGCTAACAGCATCGATGATGCGCGATCTCGAAAGTGGAGGTCCGGTGGAAGCTGATCATATTGTTGGCTTCATGCTTCAAAAAGCGCGCGAATTCGGCATTGATGACACCATGCTGTCAGTCGCGTACACGCATTTGAAGGCGTACGAGAATCGACGGGCTGGGAATCGGCTGAGTTAGCGAAAAATTATCAAACTCTAGCATTGGCGGGGCTTTATGAGGGTTTTATGCCCGTGAGCCGCACCAGTGCTAGAGTTTATCAAATTATCGTAAAGTACTAGCGCAACACCCCATCTGCCAGCGTCAACGTAC
>JANNRY010000316.1:0-13588 GCA_031401935.1 Betaproteobacteria bacterium
CATCGACATGGGCAGATAAGGGATACCGGTTTTTTCAACCAGCGCGCGAATGTCATTATCTGCCTGAGCGTACGCAGCGCCTTTGCCCAACAATATCAGCGGACGCTTGGCACCTTTGAGCAAGTCCAGCGCGCGCTGTACCGCATCCGGCGCCGGGATCTGGCGCGGCGCCGGATCGACGACCTGGATCAGCGAATTCCTGCCAGCTTCGGCCTCCATGGTCTGCGCGAACAACTTGGCCGGCAGATCCAGATACACGCCACCCGGACGACCGGACACGGCGGAGCGGATGGCACGCGCGACACCAACACCGATGTCTTCGGCGTGCAGCACACGAAACGCCGCCTTGCACAGCGGCTTGGCAATCGCGAGCTGATCCATCTCCTCGTAGTCACCCTGCTGCAGGTCAACGATTTCACGCTCGCTCGAGCCTGAGATCAGAATCATCGGGAAGCAGTTGGTGGTGGCGTTGGTGAGCGCCGTGAGTCCATTGAGAAAGCCGGGGGCGGAAACAGTCAAACAAATGCCGGGCTTCTGTGTCAGGAAACCCGCAATGGCCGCAGCATTGCCCGCGTTCTGCTCATGGCGGAAAGAGATCACGCGCAGGCCTTCAGCTTGAGCTTTCCGCGTGAGATCAGTGATCGGAATGCCGGGCAAACCGTAAATGGTGTTGATGCCGTTGAGCTTCAGGGCATCGATGACCAGGTGAAATCCGTCGGTCATTTCCGGTGATGGTGCATCGGTTGTCATACTGAGATGCCTCGCGTTGTCTTCGTCGATTAAAGCCGTCAATTGTAAAATCGAATGATTTATTGACTTGTATCAAGCCACAAAAAACACGTCATTTCGCTTGGTGAGTTCGCATGATAAAAATGCCACAATAGAGCCGCCTTGATGCCTGTCAATAGTCAACGAATGCCGCCATGACACTACTTACTTCGCACCCGCAACGTGACCTGCTTCGTGTCCAGCTCGCACGAAACATCGTGCTGCGAACGCTGAAACCACGTGCGTTTACCGAACTTGAAAAACACCTCACGATCACAGATCACAAGAAGGGCGATTTGTTGCTTGGCCAAGGCGATCACGAAATGGCCCAGTACTTTATTCTTGACGGTATTCTCAAACGCGTCGTGTCGAACCAGGAAGGCAAGGAAATGATCTTGCGCTTCTCAAAAGAGGACGACATGGATACGAGCTATGCCGCTTGGCGTTTGCGAACCCCTGCGCCATATTCAATTCGCTCCGTCACAAAATCACGTGTTGCACAAATATCGATGGAGCAGTGGGTGGAGTTTCTCGACCGACATCACTCCATCAAAGACGATTTTGAATACGAGGTCATGCATTTGATGTCCGAGGTAATGGCGCACACGATCACGCTGCATATGCTCGATGCACAGGGGCGTGTACAACGTTTCCTGCGAAAGCACCCCGACCTTTACGAACGGGTGCCAATGAAGGAGTTGGCCTCGTACATGAACCTCTCTGCTGAAACGCTTTCGCGTCTGAAACAAAAAGGCAAGATTCAGGCGATCCTCGCCCGATAGTCGGTTTCACCATCACCGCGCCATTCCGCCCGGGAAAATTCGCCCGCCAGGTCCACCGGTCATCGTGCCAAGCTGGTTCTCGATGTTTGTCACACCAGCAACGGCGCTGGTGACATCGACACAAGATTGATGCTCGCTCGGATTGGAAACAATTCCTGACAGCGTTACTGCACCTTTCGTTACTGTGATCGCAATGTCCACATGCGACGTGTCTGCGTGGGCACGCAGAGCGGCACGAATGTGGGCGGCCAGGGCCAGATCGAGAAGGTGCTGACGGGACGCAGGCGTTTCTGCAAATGCCGCACTTCTGGCAAGTGCGACGACGATATCTACGCAATCCGCAATCGGCAGTCGCTCGGTGTTTATCGTCAAATCATAAAGCGATGGGTCACCCCACTCGACGTCGAAATGTTCGGCCATTCGTGCTGAACGCGCCGCGTCGTCAGCCCGAATTTCCCTGCGTGCCAAATTTTCATCATCAGTTTCAAGACGGGCCATCAAGCGTTTTATTCTCAACGGCATCGGTGCACACACCTGAATACCCGGGATGTGCGAAACAGACCGCAACCACAGCGTTGCACCCCATCCGCGTATTAGCACGTTGCCTTTGACGGCGAGATCGAAAATTTCTTCGGCAGTAAAAATCGAGATGGTCTTTTCATCCGCAACCCAGCGCTCGATGGTGCTCGCCTTGCCTTCCCGCAATCGCCGAATGAGACTTTTTTTAACTTGCATGCGGCCCGCAACCACATCGCCCACTTCATGCCTCACCTGGTCGAGGCCGAGCTCTTCACACACCCCTAGCGCGACATCCTTGCCAAGGGTGGCCATCTCCTGTGTCATCGTAATTACGTGCATCTTGGTACCTCTCTCGACGCGCTATTTGCCGCGCAATTTGGCGACACCTACACGAATCGGTGCCCAGAAAAGCATGGCAAGTGCGAGTATCGTAATGCTCGCGACCAAGCCATTGGCAAAGAAAATCGAGATCGTGCCCTGCGACATCAGCATCGACTGGCGGAACGCGTCTTCGGCGCGATCTCCCAGCACCAGCGCGAGCACCAGCGGCGCGAGTGGGTAGTCGAGCTTTTTAAAGATGTAGCCTACAACGCCAAATATCACCATCAACCAAACATCGAACATCGACCCGTGGACGGTAAATGCGCCGATAGCGCAGATCACCAAAATGACCGGCGCAACGATCGAAAAAGGGATCCGCAGAATGGCGGCAAAGAACGGCACCGTCGTCAACACCACAATCAGCCCAGCGATATTGCCAAGATACATTGAGGCGATCAGGCCCCAGACAAAGTCCTTCTGCTCCTGAAACAGTAGTGGCCCAGGTTGCAAGCCCCAGATCAACAAGCCACCAAGCAGCACCGCAGCGGTAGGCGAGCCGGGTATACCAAGCGTCAACATCGGTAGCAGCGCAGCAGTGCCTGCCGCATGCGCAGCGGTTTCGGGTGCGATGACGCCTTCCATTTCGCCTTTACCGAAGTTAGCGCCATTGGGGGACATGCTCTTGGCCACGCCATAACCCATGAACGAAGCCGGCGTTGCGCCACCTGGCGTAATGCCCATCCAGCAGCCAATGACTGAAGAACGTATCGAGGTCTTCCAGTACTTGGGCAATTGTTTCCACGTATCGATGACGACACGCATTTTAATTTTTGCTTCGGCACCTTTGAACGCGAGGCCCTCCTCGATCGTCAGCAAAATCTCGCCAATGCCAAACAGGCCGATCACGGCAATAAGGAAATCAAAACCCTTGAGCATTTCGGTAAACCCGAACGTCAGGCGCAATTGACCAGTAACCGTGTCGAGCCCAACGGCGGCAAGTGCAAAACCCAGCATCATCGCGGAAATGGTCTTGAACGGCGAGCCTTTGGACATGCCGACAAAACTACAGAAAGTCAAAAGGTAAACCGCGAAATACTCCGGGGGGCCGAACTTCAACGCAAATTTCGCCACCAATGGTGCGGTAAAGGTGATCATCAACACAGCGACGAGTGCACCAATGAAGGAGGACGTGAATGCTGCCGTCAGCGCCTCACCCGCCCGCCCCTGCTGTGCCATCGGATAGCCATCAAAAGTGGTGGCGACCGACCACGGCTCCCCGGGGATATTGAACAGTATCGACGTGATGGCGCCGCCAAACAATGCGCCCCAATAAATGCAGGACAACATGATGATCGCTGACGTTGGGTTCATCGAAAACGTCAGCGGCAGCAGTATTGCAACACCATTGGCTCCACCCAAGCCCGGCAGCACGCCAATCAACACGCCGAGAATGACGCCAACCAACATCAGCCCCAGATTGTAGGGCGTAAGCGCGATACTGAAGCCCTGCATCAAGCTATTAATTTCTTCCATGTCGGTTCTCCTCAGGCCAAGCCAAGCGCGGCTTCGAGCGGGCCTTTGGGCAGTGGCACCTTGAACCAGATTTCAAATAACACAAAGAAAACCACGGGCACGCCAACTGAGACGGCGACGGTAATTGGCCACGCATATTTGCCCAGCCATTTCATGAAAAGCGAAATGAAAATGGTCGATGCCACATAGATGCCAAGTGCGGGCATCGGTCCCACGCCACCAATCAGGCAAACATAGAAAAGTGTTGGCACGATGACCGAGAGAATCATCTTCAACGACGACACACTTACAAAGGACTTGCTACCTTTCTCTCGAACTGCTGAAACAAAATTCACTAAACTCGCGATACAAAGGATCAGGCCGATATAGAACGGAAAGTAGCCCGCCTCGGGGCCGTCCGACCCCCATTTGGATCCCAGCCTGTAACTATCCCAAATAACCACGGCACCAATCAGAAAAATGATGACGGCGGTTACCGCGTCGACTGTTTTAACCGATGCGGCTGATTTTTCTTCGGCGATTTTCACAGGCTCTCCTAATGATTCGGTACGGATATGCCTTTGATTGCGGCACTATTTACGAATTTGGACGAAAAAATAGCCCCGAAATCGCACACGGGGCTATTTTTTCAGTACTATTTCTTGGCGAGAAATCCAGCTTCGGTCATCAAAGCCTGATGCCGCTGTTCTTCCTTCGCGACCCATTTCACGTACTCATCGCCACCGAGCGCGGTCTGGTTGAAAGCGCCTTTTTCCATGAACTCTTTCCACTCTGGCGCTTCACGAACCTTTTTCAGAACACCCACAAAGTACTCGACTTGATCCTTGCTTACGCCGGGCGCCATAAAGATACCGCGCAGCATTTGGTAATCGACATCCAAACCCTGACTTTTACAGGTTGGGACGTCGCCCCACGATTGCGTGGCGGTCACTTTATTTTTATAAGGCATCGGGATATCGTCAAACACACACAACGCGCGTAACTTGCCGGCACGCCATTGCTCGACTGCCTCAATTGGATTGTTCACCGTTGAATCGATATGTTTGCCGACCAACTGGACCGCGACTTCACCGCCGCCCTTGTACGGGATGTAGGTGAATTTGGCGCCAGATTGCTTTTCAACCGCGACAGTAATGATCTGGTCTTCCTGTTTGGAGCCGGTACCGCCCATCTTCATCTTGCCGGGGCCCGCCGATTTGGCTGCATCGACATATTCCTTGGCAGTCTTGTACGGGGTTTCGGCATTTACCCAGAAAATAAACTGGTCGAGCGCCATCATTTGTACGGGAGTAAGGTCTTTCCAATTAAACGGCACGCCCGTCGCTAACGGTGTCGTAAAAAGATTTGATAGTGTAATGATGATCTTGTGCGGGTCACCCTTCGCGCCTTTTACATCGAGGAAACCTTCTGCGCCTGCGCCACCGCCTTTGTTCACCACCACTAGAGGCTGCTTCATGAGGTTGTACTTCGTTACCACCCCCTGAACGAATCTTGCCATCTGGTCGGCACCGCCACCTGTGCCCGCCGGCACCACGAACTCGACGCTCTTTGTTGGTTCCCATGCAAATACCTGTGGAGCGGCCAGTGACAAGACGGCGAACCCTAATGCGACGACGGACCGCTTGAATTTCATTTTCTTCATTTGCTACCTCCGAGCTATTGTTGAAAACATCAAACCGCTAAATTGGCAACCAAATTTAACCGGGCCGCCGCCCTACTACATTCAAGCACCAACATCTGTGATCTTTGTGGGTGGCGTGCGCCTGCTGTTGACATACTTGCCCGCCAACACCACAAAGGCGGCCCCAAAAGCACCTGCGATGTACTCACCCCAACGCGGAAGCCCGCTGGTGTAGCCTTTCAGTATTGGATCATTCCATGCCATTTCACCTGCGACAAATCCGAGCAAAGCCGCACCAATCACAATGATCACCGGGTATCGCTCCATCACCTTGATCAGTATCTGGCTCGTGAAAATGATGATCGGAATCGATAAAGCAATACCGAACATCGCCAAACCAAAACTGTCCTTTGCAGCAGCAGCCACTGCCACGACGTTATCAACGCTCATTACAGCGTCTGCGATGACGATAGTGCGTATTGCGGCAAGCATGCTGCCACTTGCTGAAATGTTGTGGCCTTCATCACCATTGTCGGTCAGCAGTTTCATGCCGATCCATAACAGCAAGACCGCACCAGTAAGTTTCAACAACGGCAGTTTTAGCAGTGCCAATGCGAAGAAGATCAACGTAAGGCGTAGCACGATTGCAGCGCCTGTACCCCAGAAAACAGCGAGTTTCTGGTAGCGCGGCGGTAGCGATCTTGCCGCTAGCGCAATGACGATGGCATTGTCTCCGGACAGCACAATATCGATGCCCACAATTTTCAAGACTGCAAGCCAAAATTCAGAATCTCCGAAGTTCATATTTTTCAACGAGCCGATAGGTGGAATGATGTGACCAAGCAGAATGACGAAATGATGACACACTAGCCACTAAAATTTTCTTTCCCACCGAACAATGCGAGGGTGGCGCGTGCGACTCGCGGCAATTGTTCGACAGACGCAAATCCCACTGTTTTTTTGCATCCCGACCGAATTGGGTAACAATCCATAAGGTCTTTCCCATCACAGCTCAATCATCAAGCAAGCGTCCAAGCCACTGAGCCTATAGAATAAGTCATCCGAACTTCGGTGCTAAACATTATTGCTTTATGCACACAAACTTTTTTCCTGTCGCCCCGGTCGCTACTACTCGTCACCTCGATGCCCCGTATCGCGTGCATCGTTTTTACGCTGCACTTGTTGTGCTTTCATTGATGCTAGGCAAGATTTTTCCGGTACAGGCTCAGCTTTTGCCTGCGGCAGCCGCGATTGAAGATTCTACAAACGTTGAAACGCGCGTTACGCGGCAGTTATCGGCAGCAGACAATGAAGTGCTTATCGCGCGCAATGCTTTTGAAAGGCGCGATCTAAAAGCGCTCACCGCAGCGAAGGAAAAACTCAATACCGCGATAGGTGCATCCCACCCGCTTTCACAATACGCAAACTACTGGTGGCTTTCGGCGAATTTGTCGCAATCTGGTACCTTTGCAGTGACGGCAAATGCTGATATCCGCGCGTTCCTGAACGCCAATCCAAATTCAGTAGTTGCCGACAGCCTGCGACGCGATTGGCTAAAGGTTCTCGGCAAGCTGGATCAGTGGGATCTGTTCACCCCGGAAATGTCTTTGCTTAACAGCGATGATGCAGAAATCACTTGCCACCACTGGCGTTATCGGTTGAACCGTAGCGACCGCGATGCACTAACCGAGGCAAAAGCATTCTGGTCCTCCGCGCGCCCAGCGCCAGACGCATGCGACGCCGTTTTTGCCCGGTTGACAACCGAAAAAATGCTGCCGGTTGCAGATGCTTGGTCGCGAGTGCGTCGGCAACTCGAAAATAACCAGCTTGCCGAGGCGCGCAAAAGCGCGGCATTGATACCGAAACTCCCATCAAGCTTTGAAAGAATGACTGCCACTATCGGCCAAAATCCCGCCCAACACTTGCAACGGGAGAAGTTATTTGCTTCATCGCAAGCTTCGGTGGAGCTATTTCTTTTTGCCGTCACGCGGCTCGCACGTACCGATGCTAACCGCGCTGCGTCGCTATTGGATGCGCACGGCAAGCAACTGCCCACGAGCGATCTCGCCTATGCGTGGGCACAAGTGGGGCTTTACGGCGGCATGCAACACGACATTGAAGCGCTTGTCTGGTTTGAACGTGTAGGGACTTTCCGTCTCAACGACATTCAGGCGGGATGGAAAGCTCGTACTGCATTGCGCGCTGGCGACTGGGCGAACGTGCGCGCCGCCATCAACGCAATGTCTGAATCTGAACGACGCGAATCCGCCTGGCGCTATTGGCTGGCGAGGGCCTCACACGAAACCGGCAACGTCGAAACCGCAGGTGCGTTGCGTGATTCGTTAGCGCGCGAACATAATTTCTACGGCGTGCTCGCAGCCGAAGAGCTGGGCGCGCCACAGAACCCCCAATGGATGGGCTGGAAACCGACACTCGAGGCGATCAACACCGTCATGAAACGACCCGCCATCGGGCGGGCGCTGGCTTTTTACCGGCTCGATTTGAAGACCGAGGGATTGCGGGAGTGGCAGTATGGCATTCGCAACATGGATGATCAGGAACTGCTTGCAGCGGCTGAGCTGGCGCGGAAAGCAAATATTCCAGACCGCGCCATCAATACCGCAGAAAAAACGTTGGTGGTTCACGACTACGCCCAGCGCTTCCCCACGCCGCATCACGCAGATCTGGCATTGCAGGCGCGGGTGCAAGGCCTGAATGCTGCGTGGGTGTATGGCCTCATCCGACAGGAAAGCCGATTCATGGCCGATGCCAAATCACGAGTGGGTGCTATGGGCTTGATGCAACTTATGCCTGCGACTGCAACATGGGCGGCAAAAAAAGTCAGCATGAATCATTTTTCACTCGCGAAAGTAACCGATGTACCGGTCAATCTTAGCCTTGGCTCGTTTTACTTGCGGCATGTGCTCGATGACCTCGGCCACCCGGTGCTGGCCACGGCTGGCTACAACGCCGGGCCGGGTCGTGCACGCCGCTGGCGCGCCGATCAAGCGCTCGAAGGCGCCATCTACGCCGAGTCAATTCCATTCACCGAGACGCGTGACTATGTAAAGAGAGTTATGGCCAACGCGTGGTTTTACGCGCATCAGGCCGGCGAAACAAACCGCCGCCTAAAAGAAATGATGGGAACGGTACCGGGGAGCCGTGAGGGCAAAGTGGGCATCAGCAGTCTGGCAAGCGTGGCCTTGAAAGACAAGACACCATAAATCAGTGTCGGCGACGCCAGATTTGAAAATAACTGGAACGTAGAATGAAGATAAACAAAGTGCTGTTGCTTGGTGGCAGCGGCTTCATCGGCGCATCGGTCGCCGAACAATTGTCGGCGCAGGAAATTTTTGTCACCGTGCCCACACGTCGACGCGAACGCGGCAAGCATTTGTTTCTGCTGCCGACAGTCGATGTCGTTGAAGCGAATATTTTCAATGTCGCAGAACTCAACGCGTTGGTGCGCAGCCATGACGCAGTCATCAACCTGACTGGCATCCTGCATGGCGATTTTGAACGCGTGCACGTCAGGTTACCCAAAATGGTGGCGGATGCCTGCGTGGAAGCTGGCGTATCGCGTCTAATCCATATGAGCGCGCTCAATGCTGACGTCAATGGGCCTAGCGACTACCTGCGCTCGCGTGGACGCGGCGAAGCAGCGGTTTGGGCGGTTTCCAAAGCGAACCCGTCACTCGGCGTTACGATGTTCCGACCTTCAGTGGTTTTTGGTGAACGCGACAAATTTCTCAATATGTTTGCGGGCTTGGTCAACATTTTTCCTGTGGTTCCTTTGGGCTCGCCCGACGCCATGTTCCAACCCGTTTGGGTGGAGGATGTCGCCCGGGCCATCGTCACTAGCTTGCGACAATCCGAGACATTTAACCAAACCTATCCGTTGGTCGGGCCGAAGGTCTACACCCTACGTGAGTTGTTGAAGTTTGTCGCGACGGCCACCGCCAAGCGCCGCTTGATCGTGGGTCTTGGCCCAACACTTTCGATGTTGCAGGCAAGCGTATTTGGCATGTTGCCGGGCAAATTAATTACAAGCGATAACGTGCGGTCGATGAAAGTGCCGAGCACCTCCGACCAGCCATTCCCGGCAATGTTCGGGTCGGCCGCTGCGATGGAAAGCGTCGTGCCTGCGTACCTCAATGTGAATGATGGCGGCGGGCGCGCAAGGTATCAACATTTTCGCGACGCAGCAGGAAGATAACCAATACACCATGTCGCTCAGACTCGTAATCGGCAACAAGAATTACTCATCATGGTCAATGCGGCCATGGGTATTGTTAAAGCAGTTTGGCCTGCCGTTTGAAGAGGTCATGCTGAAATTTGAGAGTCGCGAATGGTCGGATCAAATTGCCCGCGTCGCACCTTCGCGTAAAGTGCCGACGCTTTGGGACGGGCCGGTCGGTGGGAGTGAATCCATCGTGGTGTGGGACACGATTGCGATCATCGAATACATTGCAGAGCGCTTTCCGCAGCACACCATTTGGCCAAAAAATGTCGCCGCACGGGCGATGGCGCGGGCCGTTTCCGCCGAAATGCACGCAGGCTTTCAAGCGCTGCGCAGCAACATGCCAATGAATATCCGCAGCCAACATCCCGGCAAAGGCATGATGCCCGGCGTGACTGGGGATATCGCGCGCATCGAAGCAATCTGGCTTGCAGCACGTCAACGGTTTGGCGGGCACACCAACGCGCCGTTTTTGTTCGGTGAGTTTTGCGCCGCAGACGCAATGTTTGCGCCGGTCGTGATGCGTTTCGCCACCTATGCACCTCCGATTTCAGCCGCGTCTGCGCAATATTGCGAAGCCATGAAAGCAGCAACGGGCATCGCTGCCTGGAACGCTGAAGCGGTAGCCGAAACCGAATTTGTTGGTTTTGACGAGCCCTATGCAACAGAAGCAATATCGGCAACTCCGGCAACACCGGCAACGCCGCCTCAGTAACCTGATTCATGAAAGTCTATGAGGTGGGCGGCTCTGTCCGTGACGCGTTACTTGGCTTGCAAAGCCAGGACCGCGACTATGTCGTGGTCGGCGCAACGCCAGAACAAATGGCGGCACTGGGCTACAAGCCCGTTGGCGCGGATTTTCCGGTTTTCCTTCACCCAGATACGCACGCCGAATATGCATTGGCGCGAACCGAACGAAAAACCGCGCCCGGGTATCAGGGTTTTGTATTTCACACGTCCCCCGATGTCACAATTGAGCAGGATCTCGCCCGCCGCGATTTCACCATCAACGCGATCGCCCGCGACGACGATGGCACGCTGATCGATCCATACAACGGCGTTGCCGATATCCATGCGCGGGTGCTGCGCCACGTCGGCGATGCATTCGTGGAAGATCCAGTGCGCGTGTTGCGCGGTGCGCGCTTCGCGGCGAGGTTTGCACAGCTCGGCTTTCAGATTGCGCCCGAAACAACCGCGCTGATGGAAAAAATTACCGCGTCGGGTGAACTCGACCATTTGGTCCCGGAACGCGTTTGGCAGGAGCTGTCACGCGGCCTGATGGAGGACACGCCGTCGAAAATGTTTGACGTGTTGCGCACCTGCGGCGCTCTGAATCGCCTGTTACCGGAAATCGAGCGGCTATACGGCGTGCCGCAATCCGCTAAATCGCATCCTGAGATCGACACCGGCGTACACGTCATGATGGTGCTGGACTACGCTGCGTCGAAGAATCATCCGTTGCCGATCCGATTTGCTGCACTCACCCACGATCTTGGCAAAGGCACGACAGATGAAAAATACTGGCCACGACATCCGGGCCACGAAGAAAGCAGCGTTCAATTACTGGAACAAATTTGTGAACGCTTGCGGGTGCCTGGCGATTGCCGTGATCTCGCGCGGATGACCGCCCGCTGGCATGGTGAGGTGCACGGGGCATTGCGGCTCAGTGCCGAAAAGTTGTTGGCGATGATGGACGCAACCGATGCCTTGCGCCGACCAGCACGCTTTAACGATTTTGTCGAGGCATGTGCCTGCGATCACCACGGCCGTCTTGGCTTTGAACAAACGCCTTATCCATCAAGGGAATTTTTGCTGGCTGCGTTGTCGAACCTGCAAGCACTTGATTTCGGCGCCATTGCAAAAGCCAACTCAAACGCAAGCGACATCGCCGGTGCCATTGGCCGCGCCAAATTAGAACAACTCCAACGATTCATCAAAGAAAGGAACACGGCATGACGCAAGCTATCCGTATTTACGAGCACGGCGGTCCAGACGTAATGAAATGGGAGGCCGTTGATGTCGGCAACCCTGGCGAAAAAGAAATTCGTATTCGCCACACTGCGGTCGGTCTTAATTACATCGACACCTACCATCGCACCGGCCTGTACAAAATTCCCCTGCCCAGCGTTATTGGGCGTGAGGGGGCCGGTGTCGTTGAAGCGATCGGCACAGGCGTCACCGATTTCAGCGTCGGTGACCGCGTGGCCTACGGATCTGCAACGATTGGCTCGTACTCGGAAGCGCGGCTGGTGGCGGCAGATCGGGTGGTCAAAATTCCCGCTGGCGTAACCGATCAACAAGCGGCGTCGATGATGCTCAAAGGCATGACAGCGCAATATTTGATTCGTCGCACCCATGTCGTCAAACCGGGCGATACGATCCTGTTTCATGCAGCAGCGGGTGGTGTTGGATTGATTCTTTGCCAGTGGGCCAAACATCTCGGTGCCACCGTAATCGGCACGGTAGGTAGCGAAGAAAAAGCGGTGCTAGCCAAGGCCAACGGTTGCGACCACGTCATTAATTACCGCACCGAAGATTTTGTCGCACGCGTAGCCGAAATCACTGGCGGTAAAAAATGCGCTGTGGTTTATGACGGCGTCGGTAAGGACACATTCATGAAATCGCTCGATTGCGTGCGCCCGCGCGGACTGGTCGCGTTGTTCGGCAATGCCTCGGGCAAGGTCGAGCCGCTGGATTTGGGCACGCTTGCGGCCAAAGGCTCGCTATTTGTGACGCGCCCCACGCTCGACACGCACGTGGCTTCACGTGAAGAGCTGGTGGCAACCGCAAATGACCTATTCGATGTTGTCGTCCGTGGCATTGTCAAAATTGAAATTAACCAGACTTACGCGTTGAAAGATTCAGCACGAGCGCATCGTGATCTGGAAGCAAGAAAAACCACCGGTTCGACAGTACTACTCCCATAGCAGAAAAATATGAAACTCTATAGCTGACGCGACTCTCAGGCCACTTTAGCTTCACGATGCTCGCCAAACGGCGTTCTACATATTATTTTGCTGGCTAGACGTTGAACCGAAAATGCATCACGTCGCCATCCTTCACAACGTATTCCTTGCCCTCCAGCCGCATCTTCCCCGCCTCTTTTGATTTCGCTTCACCGCCCAGCGTGACGTAGTCATTAAACGCAATCACTTCGGCGCGAATAAAGCCTTTCTCGAAATCGGTGTGGATCACACCCGCGGCTTGCGGCGCGGTGGAACCTTTATGAATCGTCCATGCGCGAACTTCTTTTTCGCCGGCCGTGAAATACGTTTCCAATCCCAGTAGCGTGTAAGCGGCGCGGATCATACGATCCAATCCTGGTTCGGTCATGCCGATGTCGTCGAGAAAAACCTTCTTATCTTCGTCACTCAGGTCTGTGATTTCAGCTTCGATCTTGGCACAAATAGCCACGACTGGCGCGCCTTCCTTTGCCGCGTGTGTTTTTACGGCATCCAGCAGGTGGTTATTTTCAAAACCGCCCTCAATGACGTTGGCCACATACAGCACCGGCTTGGCGGTGATCAGCGACAACGGCTTGATGAGGGACATCTGATCACGATCGAGACCCATGCTGCGCACTGGTATCGCCTCATTAAGCTGTTTCATCATTGGCTCTAATATCGCGACCAGCTTGATCGCCTCTTTGTCGCCAGCGCGCGAATTTTTCTGCGCCTTGTGCAATGCTTTTTCGACCGAGGCCATATCAGCAAGTGCTAACTCCGTATCGATGACGGCGATATCAGAAAGCGGATCGACCTTGCCGACGACGTGAATCACGTTCTCATCTTCAAAGCAGCGCAC
>JANNRY010000317.1:0-11002 GCA_031401935.1 Betaproteobacteria bacterium
CATTTGCATGACCGAGCTGGCGACCGAGATACCACGTTCCTTTTCGATTTCCATCCAGTCGGAGGTAGCGTGGCGACGTGCTTTGCGCGCCTTGATGCTGCCTGCGATATGGATTGCACCTGCAAACAAGAGCAGCTTCTCGGTCAGCGTGGTCTTTCCTGCATCAGGGTGGGAGATGATGGCGAAGGTGCGGCGGCGTTTGATTTCGGTGGCGTGTGCGGTGCTCATGCTGTCTGGTTGCGTTGATGCCCGTGTTTTGGGCATGATTTGGTCAAATGAAGAAGGCGCGAATTATCTCATTTGGAGTCTGATTCGGGTTCAGTTTATGCCGCAGCGCATCAGTGATGCGTAAAAAGTCCTTGAAAATCAGAGGTAACTCACGTATGATTCGTTTGTGCGGTGCAAAAATTAAATCGCTTCAACGTTGTACCGCAAATGTTCATCGTCTCTGACCTCCTCGGAAGAAAGCTTCAAATCTTCCTGTAGCGTTCCTGCTGTCAACCACGGTTGTTTCCCAGCCTCCGGTTTTTCCTCAAGGATTGCGATTCGGTTAGTGCCGGTGTTTTGGCCTGCCGACTTCTGCGCCTTTCGACAGCTTGTCTTTATCAAGACCTGTCTGCCATGCGTAGTGTGTTTAGCTGTTTCCGATGACGGACGGCGTGCCTCCCTTTGTGCCATCGCAATTGTTGTTTAAGCGCGTCCACCGGAATGGCTGCGCGGGAAAACTGAAAAATGAAATTTGAATCCTTAGGGCTAGCTGCCCCAATCAATGCGGCAATCGCTGCCGCTGGTTACACCGATCCAACCGCCGTGCAAGCGCGCGCCATCCCTGAAGCCCTGGCTGGTCGCGACCTGATGGTGTCTTCACAAACTGGTAGCGGCAAGACCGCCGCCTTCATGCTGCCAGCGTTGCAGTTGCTTACCGAAGCACATCCCGTTGTTGGCCGTGGGCCGCGCGTGCTGGTGCTTACACCAACGCGTGAACTGTCGATGCAAGTTACTAAGGCCGCTGAGACTTATGGCCGCAACATGAAAAAAGTAAAAACAATTTCCATCGTCGGCGGCATGCCGTACCCGGTGCAAAATCGTTTGCTCAAAAGCGGCGTCGATATTCTGGTGGCAACGCCAGGCCGTCTGCTCGATCAAATGCAATCGGGCCGTGTTGATTTGTCCCGTCTGCAATTGCTGGTGCTCGACGAAGCCGACCGCATGCTCGACATGGGCTTCAAGGATGATTTGGAAGCGATCGTGACGAAATGCCCGGCGACGCGTCAGACTTTGTTGTTCTCGGCCACCCTCGAACAAAACATCGTTCGCCTCGCCACGTCGATGCTGAAAGATCCGGTGCGCATTGCTGTCGATAGTCAGCAATCGCGCCACGAAAATATTGAACAGCGCCTGCATTTTGCTGACGACATGGGCCACAAAAATCGCCTGCTTGATCACCTCTTGCGTGATGCTGATATGAATCAGGCCATCGTATTCACGGCAACCAAGCGTGCTGCCGATGATCTGGCGAGCAGCTTGAATGAGCAAGGCTTCTCGGTCGCAGCACTCCATGGTGACATGAAGCAAGGTGCCCGCACACGTACGCTGCAATCGCTACGCAAAGGTGGCTTGCGCGTGTTGGTCGCAACAGACGTTGCCGCACGCGGTATCGACGTGCAAGGTATCTCGCATGTTATCAATTACGATCTGCCGCGCGCGGCGGAAGATTATGTGCACCGTATTGGCCGTACTGGTCGTGCCGGCAAAAATGGTATCGCCATCAGCTTGGCCAACGTGCGCGAACACTTTCAAGTGAAACTGATTGAGCGTTTCACCTCGCAGCCGATCCCGGTTAGCGTGATTGAAGGTCTCGAGCCGAAAGCACGCGTATTTTCCAAGCCATCGCACCCAGGCTCGCGCCCAGGTGGACGTCCGGCTGGCCGTTCCAACGACGCCAAGCGCCCGGGCAGTTTCAGCGGTTTCGGCAAGAGCGGTTCCGGTAAACCACCGGGGAAAACATTTGCCAAGCCAGCAGGTAAGACGCCGTGGCAAAGCAAGTAATTAAAGCAACATGAATACTAAAAAGCCCGCTTAAAGCGGGCTTTTTTTCGACGCTAATTCGTTGAACTCAACACCCAGTCCGCAATCGCTGTGATCAGAACATCGGCTTCCCCCAATGCGGGCAACACGCGAAACGAAATCCCGGTCCGCGTTTGAGTTTGTTCAATGAGCTTGGGCAGGTCATTGCGCATGTGGCCGCCGATGGCAAGAAAAATCGGTGCGACCGTAATGTGCTCAACACCTTGCTTCTGCAGCGCTGTCACTGCGTCGTCAAATGACGGTTCCATGCGCTCCAGAAATGCCAATGCGACCATTTTCTTTGGCTCGCGTGCTTCTATGGCTATTTTGAGTTTTACGAAGGGTGCCGCCCATCCCGGATCGGAAGAGCCGTGGGCGAATAGCAATAGTGCGGATTTATATGTGGAAGTCGTCATGGCTAGATGATACCAAGAGGATTGCATGGTACGCCGCTTGCTTAGTACAAGAATATGAAACCCAAGAAGCACTCACGCCTTAACGTCATGCTGGTCGATGAAGATCCGGATCGCGCTGCCGGCGTGCGCGCCGCTCTGGAGACGAACGGGTGCAAAGTCGTGTCGCTACTCGCCTCGCCACTGGAAATCTATGACGCAGTGATCGCCACTACGCCGGATGTAATCATTATTGATACCGAGTCACCATCGCGCGATTCGCTCGAAAGCCTCGCGTTTGTCTCGCGCGACCGTCCGCATCCCATCGTGATGTTTTCCGGCGACCGCAGCAGTGAAACTATTCGTGCAGCGATTCGCGCCGGGATTTCCGCCTATGTGGTTGATGGCCTGTCGGAGGCACGACTACAACCGATCCTCGAAGTCGCCGTGGAGCGATTCGCCGCCGAGCAAACGCTTAAGCAGGAATTGGCGGACGCGAAAACACAACTGGCTGGCCGCAAGGAAATAGAGCGGGCCAAAGGAATTTTGATGAAACAGCGCGCACTAAGCGAGGAAGATGCATTTCAAATGCTTCGCAAGTTCGCCATGGATCGCGGCATCAAGATGGCCGATGCCGCTTCGCGCGTCATCGAGATGGCCAGCATGATCGGCTGAAAAAGGCGATAACGGAGAGCGAATGCCTCGTGCCGTAATGGTGCATTGCAGCATCAGCGCACAACGTTTTTGGTGCGCGTGGGCGTTTCCACTTTTGGTCAGTGCGGAGCAAATGAAAAATACATATCAAAACCAACAGGTTAATTGAGCGCAAGGGTCTGGCATCGAATTTGCTGTAGGTAGTGTAAGTGCGCATCAATGCAGAAGTGCACATGGACAACGGCGTCCAAGCAGGGGTGTTTGTCAGCGTGAGCGGATTCCAGCGCGCGTGACAGGCAACCCGCTTGGACGCTTTTTTATTGCGCGTTTACTTTGTTCAACCTTTGGAGAATCAGGATGGATCATGAATCACTCAACCCTGCGAGCCGTGACGAATCGCCAATCGCAACAGCTGCAACACAACCATCGCGCCGCGAATTCATCCGCGCGACGGGTGGTGTCCTTAGCGGAGCAGCGCTGATGGCTATCGTCCTGCCAGGTGTGCGCTCAGCGGCATGGGCGGCCGGGTCTGACGCGCCGGAAAAGAAGGAAGTGAAAATCGGTTTCATTCCCCTCACAGATTGCGCTTCTGTTGTCATCGCATCGGTGATGAAATTTGACGAGAAATACGGCATCAAGATCACGCCATTAAAAGAAGCCTCGTGGGCAAGCGTGCGAGACAAGCTCGTCAATGGCGAGCTAGATGCCGCGCATGTTTTGTACGGCCTTATCTACGGTGTCCACACCGGCATCGGCGGCCCGAAGAAAGACATGGCGATTTTGATGAACCTCAACCACAACGGCCAGGCCATCACACTCGCCAATAAATTCGCGGAAAAAGGAGTGAAAGATGGTGCAGGGCTTAAAGCCTTCATCGACAAGAACAAGGCTGAGTACACGTTTGCGCAGACATTCCCGACCGGTACACACGCCATGTGGCTCTATTACTGGCTCGCCACTTACGGCATTGATCCGTTCAAGGACGTGAAAAACATCGTCGTGCCTCCACCGCAGAT
This sequence comes from Betaproteobacteria bacterium, assembly GCA_031401935.1. Classification (GTDB taxonomy): domain Bacteria; phylum Pseudomonadota; class Gammaproteobacteria; order Burkholderiales; family Usitatibacteraceae; genus UKL13-2. The sequence continues at coordinate 4,130 of JANNRY010000317.1, forward strand.
GGTGGCGAATATGCGGGTTGGGAACATGGATGGCTTCTGCGTTGGTGAGCCCTGGAATAACCGGGCCATTTACGACAAGATCGGCTTCACCGCTGAAACGACGCAAGGCATCTGGAAGGATCATCCAGAGAAAACACTGGGAACGACGGCGGAGTGGATCAAAAAGTATCCGAACACCGCACGCGCCATGACAGCCGCGATTCTCGATGCCAGCAAATTCATCGACGTGATGGCCAACCGCAAGAAAGTGGCCGAGATCATCGCCGACAAGGCTTACGTCAATTGCCCAGTTGATGTTATCGATCAACGTCTTGCGGGGGACTACGACAATGGCATTGGCAAGAAGTGGAAAGACGCCGACTACATGAAGTTCTATAACGAAGGCACGGTGAATTACCCCTACCTGTCCGACGGCATGTGGTTCCTCACACAGCACAAGCGCTGGGGATTACTGAAGGACGATCCGGACTATCTGGCGGTAGCCAAGCAAGTTAACCAGATTGCGATCTACAAGGACGCAGCCGCAATGGCTAAGGTGCCCGTGCCGAAGTCGGACATGCGGACATCCAAGTTGATCGACGGCACCGTGTGGGACGGCAAGGACCCGAAGAAATACGCTGCTTCTTTTAAGATCAAAGCGTAATCAACGAACCCATCTGGAGCAGATATGACTACCGTCGCAGCCAATGAAATTCTCGTTGAACCGCCGCAGGTCAGCGCATCCAGTGCCAAAGCACCAAAACTCGCTGTCGCCGCCAAGTCGCGGAACAGCGTGACGCCGGTCATCATGAAATGGACCATGGTTTTCTTGCCACCGTTGCTGGGCCTGTTGATGTTCGTCGGTGTGTGGGCAATCGTTGCCGGATCGAGCCCTAATCTGCCCGGCCCGGCCAAGACCTGGGTCTCGGCGGTGCAATTGTTCAGCGATCCGTTTTATCAGAAGGGCCCCAACGATCAGGGGATCGGCTGGAATATTCTGGCTTCATTAAAGCGCGTCGGCATTGGCTTTGGCATGGCCGCGCTGGTCGGGATACCAGTCGGCTTTTTGATCGGTCGCGTGGCGTTTCTCAATGGCATGCTTTCACCCATCATCAGCCTACTGCGCCCAGTGTCGCCACTGGCATGGTTACCTATCGGGCTGTTGGTGTTCAAGGCCGCCGATCCCGCCGCAATCTGGGTGATCTTTATTTCCGCCATCTGGCCGCTCATCATCAATACCGCTGTTGGCGTGTCGCGCGTGCCGCAGGATTATCTGAATGTGGCCAAGGTGCTCGATCTCTCACCATGGAAAGTGACCTGCAAGATTCTGTTGCCTGCAACGCTGCCGTACATCCTGACTGGCATTCGTCTTTCCATCGGTGTCGCATGGCTGGTTATCGTCGCAGCCGAGATGCTGACCGGAGGCGTCGGTATCGGCTTCTGGGTGTGGGACGAATGGAACAACCTCAATGTTGAACACATCATCATCGCGATCTTTGTCGTCGGTATCGTAGGTTTGCTGCTCGAGAAGATGCTGGTATTTATCGCGAAAAAGTTCAGCTACGAATATGTCAGTTAAGCCAACCCTGAAGGGGACATAAATCATGCAAAAATTTCTCAGTATTGAAAGTGTCGGCATGGAGTTCGACACCAAGCGCGGTCGATTCGAAGCCTTGCGCGATGTAAACCTGCTTATTCAGCAGGGCGAATTCATCACGCTCATCGGCCACTCGGGCTGCGGCAAATCCACATTACTGAACATGATTGCTGGCCTTTTGTATCCCACCAGCGGTGTCGTTTTACTGTCGAACCGTGAGGTAAAAGGTGCTGGTACGGATCGGGCTGTCGTTTTCCAGAACCATTCCTTGCTTCCCTGGCTGACTTGCTTTGACAACGTTTATCTCTCCGTTGAGCGGGTTTTTGCCGAAACCGAATCGAAAGCCCAACTAAAAGAACGCACCCACGCTGCACTCAAGCTCGTGGGCTTGAGCCATGCCGAACAAAAACATCCGGGCGAAATTTCGGGCGGCATGAAGCAGCGCGTCGGTATCGCACGCGCAATCGCCATGCAACCCAAAGTGCTGCTACTCGATGAACCGTTTGGTGCGCTCGATGCGCTCACGCGCGCCAAGCTACAAGATGAGCTGATGGGCATCGTCGCTGAACTCAAAAGCACCGTGGTCATGGTGACGCACGATGTCGATGAAGCCGTGCTGTTGTCTGACCGTATCGTGATGATGACCAACGGGCCCGCTGCAACAATTGGCGACGTTGTCACCGTACCGCTGGCGCGGCCACGTGACAGGTTGAAATTGTTGGCTGATCCGGCGTATCTGGATTGTCGTCGCCACGTGCTGGAATTTTTGTATCAGAAACAATTACGAGCGGCAGCGTGAGAAATATCAACCGTCATTCCTGCGTATGGCAAAGGCATGCCTTTGCTCCAGTGACTTTAGCCAAGCGACGCTGGATTCCCGCCTGCGCGGGAACGACGGTGGTTACGGTCTTTGTCAGCTTCGTCGCCATCTATGCACGTAGTACGGAGGGCGCACAGTGAACATGATGGCAAAAATAAAGTTGGTCGTTGTTGGCAACGGCATGGCCGGCATTCGCACGGTCGAGGAATTGTTGAAGCTTGCTCCCGACCTTTACGAAATAAGCGTCTTTGGTGCGGAGCCGCATCCGAATTACAACCGGATCCTGCTCTCGCCGGTGCTGGCTGGTGAGCAGACTTTGCAAGACATCGTTCTCAATGATCTCGCATGGTATGAAGATAATCATATCCGCTTACACACCAGCAAGAAGGTGGTGAAGATCGACCGCATGGCGCGCGAAGTCATCGCCGATGACGGTACTCGCGAGCAATATGATCGTCTGCTGCTCGCGACCGGATCGAACCCGTTTATTCTGCCGCTTCCCGGCAAAGACTTGGACGGCGTACTGACTTATCGAGATATTGATGACACAGAAAGAATGATCGCTGCTGCGAGCTGTTACAAAGATGCGGTGGTGATCGGAGGAGGGCTGCTCGGACTTGAGGCCGCAAACGGCCTCAAGTTGCGCGGCATGAATGTAACCGTCATCCACGTCATGCCTTGGTTGATGGAAAGACAGCTTGATCGCACCGCTGCCAGCATGCTGCAAAAAACGTTGGAGGCCAAGGGACTACAGTTCCATCTGGAAGCCAATACCGACGCGCTAATCGGGGATTCGATGGACGGAAAAGGCGGTCGTGTCAAATCAGTCCGGCTCAAGACTGGCGAAGAAATTCCTGCCCAATTGGTCGTGATGGCTGTGGGTATTCGTCCCAATACTGCGCTCGCTGAATCAGCAGGGCTGCACTGCTCAGTTGCCAGACCAGGTGGGATTGTGGTCAATGACACCATGCAGACTTACGACCCGCGTATCTACGCCGTCGGCGAATGCGCCAATCATCGCGGCATCGCTTACGGACTTGTTGCGCCGTTGTTTGAAATGGCGAAAGTATGCGCAAATCATCTCGCGCAATATGGCATCGGCCGCTACTCGGGTTCGCTCACATCGACCAAGCTGAAAGTGACTGGTGTCGATCTTTTTTCCGCTGGCGATTTCTCCGGTGGCGAGGGGACAGAAGACATCGTCCTGGCCGACCCCGGTGCAGGCGTCTATAAAAAACTTGTCATTAAGGACGACAAGTTGATCGGTGCCGTGATGGTTGGCGATACCATCGATGGCACCTGGTTCTTCAAGTTGCTGCGCGACGGCACCAATGTGGCCGCGATGCGTGATCGCTTGATGTTTGGCGAATCCAATCTCGGTGACACCGGCCATCAAGGCCAGAGCCGCGCATTGACAATGGCCGATACCGCCGAAGTCTGTGGATGCAACGGTGTTTGCAAGGGTGCAATCGTCAAGGCAATCAAGGACAAGGGCTTATTTACGCTGGACGATGTGCGTAGACATACGAAGGCATCGAGTTCCTGTGGCTCGTGTACCGGACTGGTCGAGCAAATCTTGATGTTTACGGCGGGTGGTGACTATTCAGAAGCACCAAAGAAAAAAGCGATGTGCGGCTGCACGGAGCACACTCATCAGGAAGTACGCGATGCCATCCGCGCGCAGCATATGCTCTCGATACCAGACGTTCAAAAATTCATGGAATGGCGTACGCCGAATGGCTGTGCGAGCTGTCGCCCCGCAATCAATTTCTATTTGCTTTCTACCTGGCCGCGAGAAGCGCTGGATGATCCGCAGTCGCGCTTTATCAATGAGCGCTCGCACGCCAACATTCAGAAAGACGGAACGTACTCGGTGATTCCACGCATGTGGGGCGGAGCCACCAATAGTTCCGAGTTACGGCGCATCGCTGATGTTGTAGATAAATTCAAAATACCGACGGTGAAGGTTACCGGTGGCCAACGCCTCGATTTGCTGGGTATCAAGAAAGAGGATTTGCCAGCCGTGTGGAAGGATCTAGACATGCCGTCCGGTCATGCCTATGCCAAGGCACTTCGCACCGTGAAGACTTGTGTTGGTTCGGAGTGGTGCCGTTTCGGTACACAGGATTCAACGCGTATGGGCCAGGAACTCGAGCGCGCACTTTGGCGCATGCAGGCTCCGCACAAGGTGAAGCTGGCGGTATCGGGATGTCCGCGCAACTGTGCTGAATCAGGCATCAAGGATGTGGGTGTGATTGGCGTTGATTCCGGTTGGGAAATTTACGTCGCGGGCAACGGCGGTATCAAGACCGAAGTCGCGCAGTTTTTCTGCAAGGTCAAGACACACGAGGAGGTGCTGGAATATTCTGGCGCGTTCCTGCAGCTTTATCGCGAAGAGGGCTGGTATCTGGAGCGCACGGTGCATTATGTGAGTCGCGTCGGACTCGACTACTGTAAAAAGAAAGTGGTCGATGATGCAGCAAATCGCCGGGCGTTGGCGGAGCGTTTGCAATTCGCTCTCGACGGCGAACCCGACCCGTGGCATGAACCTGAAAAAGCGCGGGTCGATTTGAAGCAATTCGTCCCGATTGCGGTGGTTGCGTGAGCTATATCGGCCTGTGCAAATTGGAAGACATTCCCTTACTCGGCGCGCGCCGGTTTGAGCGCGACGACGGCAAAGTGATTGCTGTTTTTCGCAGCGGTGATGACAAGGTTTTCGCGTTACAGGATAAATGTCCGCACAAAGGCGGACCCCTGTCTCAAGGCATCGTGTTTGGCGAATCCGTAGCTTGTCCGCTGCACAATTGGTGCATCAGTTTGAACGATGGTTGCGCAGCGCTGCCGGATTTTGGGCAAGTAGAAAAATTTGCCACGCGGGTGAGTGATGGCAAGGTGGAGATTGACCCTTGGTCGGGTGAGATGTCGGCGATGGCTTGTGCTGCGGAGTAGGCATGGACCTTTTATCCACTACCCACAATCCTCCGGCATTCGCTTTGCTCATGTCCGCCCCCTTTAAAAAGGGGGCCGAGCGTCGCGCAGCGGCGAGCGGGGGGATTGGCGGTGGTTGAGTCTGGCAAGAATCTCAAAAAAGAAACCAAATCCACTTGCTGCTACTGCGGCACCGGCTGCGGTGTCATCATCGAGAGCGACGGCGAAAAAATCGCCAGCGTGCGCGGCGACCCCGACCATCCCGCTAACGTCGGCAAACTTTGCACCAAAGGCTCAACACTGGCACTGACGATGTCACCTCCAGCACTTACTGGGCGCGCACGCTACCCGGAAATGCGGTCTTTGCGCGATCAGCCGCGAGCCAGAAGCGACTGGAACACCACCCTCGACCACCTCGCCGACCGTTTTGCAGAAACCATCCGTGAACACGGCCCCGACAGCGTTGGTTTCTACGTGTCTGGTCAATTGCTGACAGAGGACTACTACGTCTTCAACAAACTCGCGAAGGGATTGATCGGCACCAACAATATCGATACCAATTCGCGGCTCTGCATGTCTTCCGCTGTCACTGGCTACCAGAAAACGTTGGGTGTGGACGCACCGCCTTGCAGCTATGAAGACCTCGATCACGCCACATGTCTGTTCATCGCCGGTTCGAACGCAGCCTTCGCACATCCCATCCTGTTCCGTCGCATCGAAGCCGCGCGTGAAAAAAATCCTGACCTGAAAATCATCGTCGTCGATCCGCGACGTACTGATACTGCCGCCTTTGCAGATTTGCATTTGGCTATCCTGCCGGGCACCGACGTCGCGCTGTTTCACGCCATGCTGCATGTGATGCTGTGGGAAGAATGGATAGATCGGGACTACATTGCGGCGCATACCGAAAATTTTGATGCACTTCGCACGATAGTGCGTGAAATGAGCCCTGCGGTCGCTGCCGAAATCTGTGGGCTTGGTGGCAAGCGCGGGGCCGACGACATCATCACCGCCGCACGCTGGTTTGCGCAATCGTCTGCGACATTGTCGCTGTATTGTCAGGGACTTAATCAATCGAGTAGCGGTACCGCCAAGAACGCATCGCTCGTCAATCTGCATCTTGCGACAGGCCAGATCGGCAAGCGCGGCGCCGGACCGTTCAGTCTGACCGGACAACCCAATGCCATGGGCGGCCGCGAGGTCGGCGGATTGGCCACTTCACTTGCCGCACATCGCGACATCGCCAATCCAGTACACCGCGGGGAAATGATGAAGCTGTGGGGCGTCGATCGTATTTCGGACAAGCGTGGACATACCGCAGTGGAAATGTTTGATGCCGCCAAAAAAGGTGAAATCAAATTGCTGTGGATCGCCTGCACCAATCCCGCGCAATCGTTGCCGGACCTCACGCAGGTACAGGCTGCGCTGCAAACCGCCGAGCTCGTTGTGTTGCAGGATGCCTATCGTAATACCGAGACCGCCGGATTCGCCGATGTGTTGCTGCCCGCAACCAGTTGGGGGGAAAAGGACGGGACAGTCACCAATTCCG
>JANNRY010000318.1:0-13785 GCA_031401935.1 Betaproteobacteria bacterium
CTACGAAGCGGTCTATTTCCTTCTCGATCAACTCGCGATCGCGCTTGACGAGGACGCCTGCTGCGACCAACGGATCTATTATGGCCATGATGCCGTCGGTGTCGTCGAGCGTTGCATCACGCAGGCGGTCAGGCGCTTCCAGCACCACCATCGTGCCGATACCGTGATGTGTAAACAATTCCATCAACAGCGCGCCGTCGATGTGACGGCTGATCAGGTGGGCGCGTTTTACGCCTTCCCGCACGGCGCGAATCGCGCAGGGCAAAAACAGTCGAATATCCTCGGTTTGTCCGCCGTAACGCACCGCGTTAAGCGCTTCTTGCGCCTGCAATGCGGTAAGCTCATTGATCAAACGCTCTTTGCTGTCGGTGGCACCGAGTGTTTCAGTGAGGAAAATGAGTTTTTCTGCTTTTAGCGCGATGGCTACCGAGGTCGCCACGTCTTCCAGTGTGCAGTTAAAAATGTCTCCGGTCGGTGAGAAGCCTATCGGCGAAATCAGCACGACCTCGTCGTCATCGAGACGCCGCACGATGCCTTCTGCGTCAACCTTTCGCACTTGTCCGGTGTGCATGTAATCAACACCATCGCGTACGCCAAATGGTTTGGCGGTAATGAAGTTACCGGATGCGACACGGATGTCAGCACCTGCCATCGGCGAATTAGCAAGCTCGGTTGAAAGCGTCGCCTCGATCTCCATGCGGACAATCCCGTTGGCCTCTTTGACGCATCTGAGCGCGGCATCATCGGTGACGCGACGACCATCGACCAGTTTTGATGCAACACCGTGTTGCACGAGTTGGTCTTCAACCTGCGGACGCGTGCCATGCACCAGCACTACACGAATTTCCAGGCTCACTAATACGTTGATGTCGTGCGCGAGCTGCATCATCTCGCCATCGGTGAGGACCTCACCGCCGAACGCGATCACGATGGTTCGCTCACCGAATTCGTGAATGAACGGTGTGGCGCTGCGGAACCATTTGACAAAAGCTTCGAGTTTTTTTGCGTCGTTCTTGGCCATATCAGCCGATATTGAAAGAGGAGAAGAAAGCGAGCGTTATTTTAGCGATAAGCGACCGGTCATGCGCGACCATTTATCTGCTGTGGCTCGTGAGTTGCTCATGAGTCGTTCACGACGCCAGATCGCAAAGATCACCAAACCGCGCCGCGAGCGCCGCAATGGCGGCAAGGCCTGCAGTTTCAGTACGAAGGACGCGCGGCCCGAATTTCGCGGTGGTCACCCCGTTCGCGACGGCACGCGCAATTTCATCGTCCGAGAAGCCACCTTCCGGCCCGATCAGGAGCGCAACAGGGCTGGCCATATCGATGCTGTTGAGCAACGAATTTTCGGCCAGCGGCTGCAACAACACGCGGCTGCCATTAAAGGGCGTTCTTAACCACTGATCCAGTGTCTGCACGCCGCGCACAACGGGAATGCGATTGCGTCCGCATTGCTCGCATGCGGCCACCGCCACAGCCTGCCAATGCGCAACGCGCTTTTCGGCGCGCTCGCCGTCGAGCTTCAATGTTGCCCGTGCGGTGGCAATCGGCGCGATGCTGGTTGCACCGAGTTCCACCGCTTTTTGTACGATCAGGTCCATCTTGTCTGCCGTGGCGAGTGCTTGCACCAGCGTAATGTTGATCGGTGATTCACGCTCGATGGGATCGAAAGCATCGAGCGTGACGGTTGCGTCGCGTTTTCTGATGTCCGTTAGTGTGGCCGTAAATTCGCCACCCGTCCCGTCAAACAACGTGATCGTCTCGCCAACGGCAATGCGCAACACTTGCAAATGGCGCGCGATTGCCTCTCCAACGTCAAACGCCGTCCTTGACGTGAAAGGACGCGGCAGCGGCATTGCGGAAAAAAAACGTGGCGAGGTCACGGCTAACTGGAAATGAGGAAAAGAGAAAGGTGATGCAGGTTTTGGATGGCCGTTCGTGCAGGGGTATTATAGCGGCGCAGTGTTATTGTCCTCGCAGCCAAATTGCCTCAACGCCCCTTTATCAAGTACGAAGCAAGCAACATTACGATCCACCGATGCCTCTCCTCGAACAACTTTCGCCGCAGTCTGATTTATCCGGGCAAGACCTTGCAAACGCGGCCGCCGCAGCGTCTCCCGTGCTCCCCGACCCCGTGCAATTAATACATGCCGTCGCCACGTTGATGCAGGATGTCGCCGCGCGCGAACTGATGCCGCGTTTCAAGCATGTCGTGGCGGAACGCAAACACGATGGCTCCATCGTCACCGAAGCCGACCGTATGGTGGAAGCGGCGCTGGCAGAGGCCCTCCCGCATATTTTTAATTGTCCCGTGCTGGGCGAAGAAATGATTGAGGCTGCGCAAAAACAAATCTGGCGTGAAGCAGACTGGTGCTGGTGTGTCGATCCGCTCGATGGCACTGCAAATTTTGCCAGCGGCAAGCGCTACTTCGGTATGTCGGTGGCCTTGATGTATCGGCGCAAAAGCGTGTGCGGCGTGGTGCTCGATCCAAACACGGGCGAAGTTTTTCATGCGGTGCAAAGCGGCGGCGCATTTCTTGACGGCAAACGTTTGAAACTGCTTCCCGCTAAACATCTGCACGATGCGCACGTGGAAGTGGGGCGCTACAAACGCCTGGGACGGCTGGGCACCACATTGCTCGCACACAAACCGTTTCGCAAACTCACCATGAGCGGCGCGTCGGTATTGCAGTGGAGCCATATGGCCTGTGGACGAGTCGACGCGTTTCTGCACGCCGGTGAGCAGCCTTGGGATTACGCGGCCGGCGCTTTGATTCTCGAAGAAGCCGGCGGACGCATCGCATCGCTGCAGCACGATGACTACTGGCGTCCGGACTATCCGCAAGAATGGTCAAAATCGGTGATCGCGGCGCGCCATCCGGCGCTGTTTGACGAGTGGAAACGCTGGGTGCGCAGCCATTTGTGAGTAATACATAAACACCTAGAACGCCAGCTTGCGGGGCTTTCAGGCACTTTATTGTCTGAAAGCCCCGCCAGTGCTAGTGTTTCAAAAATCAGGATCTTGGCTTAGCAGCATCCGGCACGACTGGCTTAATGTCACCAATTTCAATCGACGGCAGCGCTTCACCGACGCCGCGCGCTACCGAACGCTCGATAAAGTTCGACAGCACTTCAGCCAGTTTTGCTGGCGCAATACTGTTGCCGACATTGAGCGCGGTCGATTCAGGATCGTAAACGCGCTGGAATTCATAGCGCGCACTTGTTTCCAGCACCTTCAGCGTTTTCGCATCGAACACCCACGTCTGCGTGTAGTTGTAAGGTGCAACATAGACGCTGGATCGTTTGCCGGGCTTGCCATCGGGCGTGATGGTGTATTCGCCTTCACTGCCGAGCAATTCCCCGCCGCCGTCGGCTGCCAATGAATTGCTTTCCAGCGGCTGCACATAAATGCCGATACCCGCAAGCTTGCTGCCCATGCCTTGGCGCTCTGAAAACAGGAATTTCGGCGTCACCACGATGATCGTATCCCACTCCGCGCGTTGCGGCATTTTCTCAAGTGCTGAGAGCAATTTTCCCATCGCCACTTTTTCGCGTTCAACGGGCGGCACGCCTTCCATTTCAAGGGCGTTGAGGGTGGCAAGAATGCGCACGCTGGCGGGGTCGCGCTGGGCAATGGCGCGGTCGAGGCCCTTGAGTATCGATACATTGAGCGCGTTGTTGGGTATCTTCGTCACAACGCGTTTGTAGTTATCCAGCATGTTGGAGCCCACTGATTGCTTTTGCGTTACGTATGAAAACTGGTCGCCCACGGCAGAAATCAATGCGTACACCTTCGGTTTCGGCGCAGTGGCTGGCTGCGCTGCCGCTGTTGCCGAGGCCACCAGCACCAATGCACCGATCAATAGTTGCAGATTTGTTTTCATTCGGTTGATCCTTTCACGGAAAAATGTCATCCACATGGGTATTGCCAATCGGGAGCGTGGAGTTCCCGCGTCGCAAAAAATATCAGATGATCGAGCCATTTAAAGCGAACGAATTATGCCTAGCGCGGATGACAAACGCGAGAAGCTTGCGACCAAGTGCAGGAATCGGGGAGCGAGTGCCCTTGCATGCAGATGGCTGTCCGCCATGCATTTCAAAAACGATAAAAGTCGCCTATTGGCGGGCGTTCTCAGGCATTTTCGGCCTCAAAGCCACGCCAGTACTAGATGTTGGTATTTTCTAATACGTCATGCAAGCTGCATTCAATATCCCTGCGGCAATCGAAATCGCGCCGAGAAAAAATCCTGCTGATTGTTTGCCTGCGGGAATGTCGAGTGCAATCGTCGGTAGGGCGATGCGCGCAATGACGAACATGATGAGCTGAATGGCCAGCGCGATAAAGCCCCAGATCGCCATGTCCACCGGGTTCACGCTGTATTCGACCGCGTTTGCCAACGGGATCACCATGCCGATGAGCGTGCCGGAAAGGCTGAACGACGCGGCCATATTGCCTTCGCGGATCAGCGCGACTTCGTGATACGGCGTAATGCGCACGTAAATCGCCACGAAGATCGCGAGCAGCACGCCCGAGATGGCGAGGTAGAGCAGGAAGTCGTCGAAGCCACCAAACGATGCCAGGATTTCAAATTTGCTCATGTCGATTTCCTATTCTAAAACGTTAAATAAAATAATGCGGTAAAAAGCGGCTGGTATTTTTGGTCACAGGCGATTCATCTTCACGAATTCCCATGCCGGCCGGTTCGTCGCCAATGATCCACGTGCCGATCACCGTGTGGCTGCCGTCGTACACGGGCAGCGGATGATAGGCCTGATAGATAAATCCTTCGGCACCATAGTCGCCGGGAATGGCGATTTCGCCGGTTTTGGTGGTAATGGTGACGTTGGCACCTTCACGCGACAGAATTGGCTTTTTGACGAAGTCGGTGGTGAATTTTTGCGGCTCGTAGTACGACGCCAACAGATTCGGATGATCGGGGTAGAGCTGCCACAGTACCGGCAGAATGGCTTTATTTGAAAGCAGCATTTTCCACGCGGGCTCGATCACGCGCATCTGGCTGGCGATCAAATGGGTACCGAACGCCTCGCGCACCATCCATTCCCATGGGTAGAGCTTGAAGAGCGATTTGATTTCATTGTTTTGCTCATCGTTAAAACATTTCGCGACTGCGTCCCAGCCGATGGCACCAACATCAATAAAGCGCGCATCAATACCCGCCTGAATCGCCACATCGCGAAGATATTCGAGGTTGCCGACGTCCTCTTCTGCGTCGGCGACGCATGCGAAATGAACCAACTTGTTTGGCAACTCTTCGCCGATTTCTTTCCAGCGCTCGATCAGCTTTTCATGCAGCGAATTGAATTGGTCCGCGCCCGGCATATTCGGCAACACTGCTTCCTGTAGCCAATACCACTGCGCCACACTCGCCTCGATGAGCGAGGTCGGCGTATCGGCGTTGTATTCCAGCATCTTCGGTTGACCGAAACCGTCCCACGAAAGATCGAAACGGCCAAACAACGTGGCCTCATCGTCGTTCCATGAGCGCTCTATCATCGGAATGAATTCAGCCGGAATCGCAAAGCGCTCGTACGCGCATTTGTCGATCACATGGCCTGCCGCCGCGATGCACATTTCGTGCAGCTCGGCAGTGGCATCTTCGAGCGTATCGACTTCTGCCGATGTAAACCGATAGCAGTTGCGTTCATCCCAGTAAATACCGTCGATGGAATGGAACCCGAAACCAAGGTCCTCCATTTTTTTCGGCCAATCGGGGCGTGGCACCATGTCTAGTCGCTTCATGGGTCACAACATAAAAAAGTTGAACCGAGTATGTCGTCCGGCGTCAGATAGTCAAGTCGCGTTATTGTCACGGCGTTGCCAGTTCGGGGCATTAACCCGAAGCCGAATGACCGCTGGAGCCAAATCCGCCACGAGACGTTGTCGACGAGCCAATCGTCTTGCCACTGCGGGATGGTGAAATTGATGAGCCGCCGTAAGAATACGGGCGCCCATAGTAATGTGTTGTCGCGCCGTGACCGGTGGGGCGATCATATGCAGGTTCGCAATCTGTGGGCGTGTTGCCCCAGTCAGCCAGGCAATCCTGTTTGCTTGCATAAACATCGCGGCGGACTTCGTCCTTTGAGCAACTGGTAAGTGTCGCCGTCAATGCTGCAGCGCCGATCAACACCAGCGTGACGCGCCCGCTTGAGCGCCTGACCCGTTTCAACATTTCCGTCTCTCCCATCCGCAACACGAATGTAATGAAACAATATCTTAACCGATCAGCGCCTTGACATATTCAGGCACGGCCAACATCGCAACATGCGTTTCGCCGTTGTAATACTGTCGGTCTTTAATGCCTCGCTGTTGCAAGCGATGATCAACCTGTGCGCCAGACATGGCGCGCAGATCAATCGCATCAGATGCCACAGCGAATCCCCATGCGGCACCGTAGATGGGGACGTGCACAAAGTAAGGGGCCACCAGCTGAAAGACTGCGCGCAAGTTCGTCACCGTGCCAGCGACGCGCTCAGGATGTGAGAAGGCTGAACCGATATGCAGCACCAGTGCGCCACCTGCACACAGCGCACGTTTGCAGGTGTGATAAAAATCTTGCGTGTAAAGCGCCTCTGACGGGCCAATCGGATCGGTAAGATCCAGATAGATCAAGTCAAACCGGTCGGACGTCGAATTGACAAACGCCGCACCATCGTAGATGCGTACGTCAAGTCTCGGGTTGGTGAAAACATCGCGATGTACCGCTGAAAAATATTTTTTTGCGATGTCGATAACACCTTCATCCAGTTCGATCATCACCACACGTTCGATTGAGGGATGCTTCAACACTTCTTCGCTCGATCCGCCGTCGCCACCACCAATGATGAGAACATTGCGTGGTGCTGAGTGCGCAATGGCGGCCGGATGTACCAAGTTTTCGTGATAAAAAAATTCGTCCCGTTCGCTCGTCATGTTCGCGCCGTCAATGCGCATGAGCTTACCGAGTGTTGGCGTATCGTACACTTCGATCAGTTGAAAGGGCGTCTGCAGGGTTTCGATCAGCGTCCCTTCAAAGTACACCCCTGATGTTACGTTCAAGCGTTCATCGAGACGCATGAGGTTGCCAGTTACGCCGCAACTTTGATCGGCAATTCTTTGCCACGCCAAACCCGTTTCACCAAAACTTCAGCAGGTTTCAGGGCCGCCATCAGCGCTGCGTAAAGGTGCTCGGCACGCGGGCTGTTGTCGCCGGTGACGTTGCAGACGTAAATATCGAGCGTCGCACCATCGCGTTCCGGCCAGGTGTGGATCGCAAGATGCGATTCCGCCAAAACCACGGCGCCCGTTGCGCCGCCAGCCTGAATTTGGTCAAAACTGCCGAACTGAACAAAGTGCTCTCCCAGAATCGATAACCCAGCCGATTCACATGCCGAGACGCATAGTTGGCGCAATGCCGCAGCCGAGATCAGATATTCGCCTCTGGGGCAATTGTAGAGATCGGCGATGATATGGAGGCCACGCATGTCGCACATCTCCTTGCGTTGTAGATTGGCACGAATTTTTACGGAAGCTTGAAGCGATAAATTATAATCGGCATTTCACCGTCACATCCTGACAAAACCCCAAAACCCGACCTTCCCCAAGCCCATATGACCTCGCCAAATCGTACCGAACTCGCCAACGCCATCCGCGCTCTCGCCATGGACGCCGTACAAAAGGCAAACTCCGGGCATCCCGGCGCGCCGATGGGCATGGCCGATATTGCGGAAGTGTTGTGGCGAAATCACCTGAAGCACAACCCCAAAAATCCGCACTGGGCGGATCGCGATCGATTCGTGCTCTCCAACGGCCACGGTTCGATGCTCATTTATGCGCTGCTTCATCTGACCGGCTATGACTTGTCGATGGACGAAATTAAAAACTTCCGTCAGCTACATTCAAAAACGCCGGGCCACCCGGAAGTTGGCATCACCCCCGGCGTTGAAACGACCACCGGCCCGCTCGGTCAGGGATTGGCAAATGCAGTCGGCATGGCGCTGGCTGAACGCGAAATGGCGCGGACGTTCAATCGTGATGGCATCAATATCGTCGATCACTTCACCTACGTGTTTCTGGGTGATGGCTGCATGATGGAAGGTATTTCGCATGAGGTCTGCTCGCTCGCGGGCACGCAGGGATTGGGCAAGCTGATCGCTTTTTACGACGACAACGGTATTTCGATTGACGGCAAAGTGGAAGGCTGGTTTAGGGACAACACGCCGATGCGCTTTGCGGCTTACGGCTGGAACGTGATTCCGAATGTGGATGGTCACAACACCGCCGAGATTGAAGCGGCAATTGCGGAAGCGAAAACCGACACGAGCAAACCCACGCTGGTCTGTTGCAAAACCGTGATCGGCAAGGGTTCTCCAAATATGGCGGGCACCGACAAAGTTCACGGCGCCGCACTTGGCGACAAAGAAATCGCCGCCACCCGCGCGGCGATTGGCTGGTCGTATCCGCCGTTCGAGATTCCCCGGCATATTTATGATGGTTGGGACGCCACGCATAAAGGTGCGGCACAAGAAGTTAAATGGGATGCTACCTTCACCGCTTACCAACAGCAGTTTCCCGAACTCGCCGCGGAATTCAAGCGCCGCATGGCAGGAGAGCTGCCAGCAAAATTCGCCGATATCGCAAGCATTGCAATTACCCACGCCAACGAAAAAGGCGAAACCGTCGCGACGCGCAAAGCATCACAATTGGCCATCGAGAAATTTGCAGCGCAGTTACCGGAAATGCTCGGCGGCTCGGCTGATTTGACCGGGTCTAACCTCACCAATTGGAGTGGTACTAAAGCGCTTTCCGCGACAAATGGTGGGAACTACATCAACTACGGCGTGCGCGAATTCGGCATGACCGCAATCGCCAATGGGATAGCGCTGCACGGCGGCTTTATTCCCTACCACGGCACCTTCCTGACATTCAGTGATTACTCGCGCAATGCGCTACGGATGGCGGCGCTGATGAAGCTGCGAAATATCGCCGTGTTCACGCACGATTCCATCGGGCTCGGCGAAGATGGCCCAACGCATCAGTCGGTTGAGCATGTGGCCTCGCTTAGATTGATTCCGAATATGGATTTGTGGCGACCCTGCGATACGGTCGAGGCGGCGGCTGCGTGGCAGCATGCGCTGGCACGCAAGGACGGCCCAACGTCACTCATTTTTTCGCGCCAGAACAGCCCATTTCAACTACGGGACGCCGCCACATTGGCCAACGTCGCCAAGGGTGGCTACGTGTTGTCCAAAGAGGCGGGAGCATTGGCTGCGGTCATCATTGGCACAGGCACCGAAATTGGATTGGCGATGGATGCGCAAAGAGCCCTCGCGGCCGAAGGCGTGCATGTGCGCGTGGTGTCAGTGCCATCGACATTTGTATTCGACAAGCAGGAACCAGCCTATCGCGACAGTGTATTGCCCAAAGGCGTGCCACGCATCGCCATCGAGGCGGGTGTGACTGACTACTGGCGCAAATATGTCGGGCTTGAAGGTGCAGTGATCGGGATCGATACGTTTGGCGAATCTGCCCCTGCGCCCGTGCTGTACAAGCACTTTGGCATTACGTCTGATGCATTGGTGAAAGCGGTGAAAGCTGTTACTGCGTGAGTAGACGCTGCACGGCGTTGGCGTCTGTCACTCCACAACGCCAATCAATGTCGCACCCGGCAGCAAGCCACCGCGTGCTGAGTTCACCACCGGGCAATTCACCACAATATCTGTCGGTACCATCGTCACCCAACCGCGTTCGATGGCGCTAAGCACGTCCTCCTCTGATCGCAGCGTTTTGGGTGCGCTGCCCGCAACCCATGTCACTTTGAACATCCGCCAAAGCGGGCTGTATGCTTTGTCTGTGCTGTCACTTCCGACGGGGTTAGGCGCTGATGGCAGCACGTTGCCTTGTTCAAAATTGGTAAAGGCATAAATTCGCTCCAGTGCGCTGCGCTGGCCGGGTGCCTGAGGTAGTTCAGGCAGAGCGTTATTGAGCCTTGGCGAAAAATTTGCCGACATTTTTTTCGACGCTGCCATCTCTGACGCATCGGTTGTAATGTAATGGACTCGTTGCCCATCGTGCCAGCCGCCGATGAGTGGCAATTGAACAAAGCCAACCTGATTTTTGCCGCCGATTTTAGCGTCAGTGAGTTGCTGCGAGGTGGCACAGGCAGTGAGTGCGATGGATAGCATCAGGAATGCGGATCGCGTTGTTGCGCGCGCCCACCGGTTTGAATGATAAACACTACGCTTCGATGCAGTGAGATCGGGATTATGTTTAATTTGCATCTTGTTTCCCCAGTTAAGTGATCTGGCGCATCGCGCCAAAGATGGTATTTATGGACGCGGCTGCCGATTGATTGTCCAGTCGTAGGCGATGAACTCAACCGCATAGTTTTCCGGCACCGGCGAGAATCGATAGCGATTCACATACGCTGCCAATGAGGGTGAGTTGGCAAGGAAGTCTGCGGTGTAGAAATCGAGAATCTCCGACAGCCTCAGCACACTTCGGCTCACATTCACGTCGACGTTGCGGGTGTCGTTAAAGAATAAGCGGGCCTCGCGATCAAGCTGTTGATTCAATTTCTCCGGCAGGAACGGCTCGCGCGGCAGGCGCGGGCAACCGACTGACATGCAATTGACAGCAACATGGATTCGCGGCTCGTTCAATGCACGAATCACTTTATTCTCGTAGTCATACAACGAGATCAGATTGCCACCTACTTGAATTTTGCCCAGATAGAAGAAGCCGATTTTTTTCAGGCCCGCCAGCGTGTCGGGAATGCCGGATTCAATTACCTTATGCATCGCCAGTGCGTTGTAGGCGTTGATGTGAAACGCCAACACGTGTTCCGGCGTTGGGAAACGCTGCGGTTGATTATTCGGACCAACATCGTAAACATAGGCCACAAAGCGATCCAAATCTGCGCGATCTTTTGCCACACCCTCAAAATTTATTCGCCCCTGATCATCGACATATTTTTCCAACACACGTGCCCATGCGTCGTAAGGTGGCGCGATGTCAGTGGTCGGCGAATGAACCGGACGAGACACCGACGCACAACCGGCGAGCAGCAATATTGCCAGCAATGAAACGAACGTTTTCATGAAATTTCCTTGGCGGGCAGTTGACGACTGATCATTCGGCAGCTTCAGACAATACTTCGTTCTGCGCGTTGTTCTTCGCAACGGCATCCTTGGCGCGACCCCGCGCGTTCTTGCGTGTGAGCGTGACGTTAATCCGCGTTGGCATCCGGTCTTCAAATTGCCCAGTGACGGGATTGAAATATTGCATCTTTTGGTCACGCTTCACTTTTGCTACGACCAGCAAATAATCATCGCGTTTGGCATTGTGTACGCACATCGATAACGGGCCTTCAGGCGTCATGACCATGAATGAGCATGATTCGCAGCGTTCTTTATCGAGTGCGCTTGAATCCATAAAGTTGTGCACGAAGAATGAAATCTTGCCCACCCTGCCGCGAGCAGCCATAAAATCGCGCCGCTCCCGCCAAGCAAGTGCTGCGAGACGCCGTGCCACACCCCAGAAAACTGCAGGATTGCCGAGAAAAAATTGCGCGGCCGTTTTCCACAGCGCGCGTCGGTCGGCGCGATTCACCGTCAGATGAGAGCTGGTCGCGAGTACCTCGCGCACGAAGCCGGGGTCATTGAAGAAATCATGCACTCGACCGTTGATGATGAGGCCATAGGCATAGCCATTGCATTCAGCGTGTCCGGCGCTGGCGGCATTGAACTGCAGGTTAGCGTCGGCACCGGTGCGGATTGCATCCATGACGGTAGTGGGGTTAACGGTGACGCGCGCGCGCTCGGTGCCACGGCCCATCGCAGCACCGACTTGAAATGACGCGAATCTGACGACGTCGGCGTGACGCACAAAAAACTTCACCAGCGCGGGAATTTCATGAAAATTATCCGGAAACGCTGTGGTGTTGAAGATGACCGCCAGTGGCAGACCACGCGCCCGCTCGATGTACTCTTCGCGGACGGCGTTGAGTGCGAGCTCAGACGCGTAGCCCTGACGCCCCTGCGTCATATCGACGTGAAACGCGACATCTTCCAACCCCGCTGCGCACAATTGCTCGAGCATCTCGCGGGTGGCCTTGATGCCGTTGGTGAACATCGATGAACGCAAGCCCTTTTGCTTGATGTAGCCCACAATCGCGATCAGCTCATCGCGTTTCCGCAGCGTAGGGTCGCCACCGGTTACCTGCACGTCAGTGCCGGGGCCGTAATGGGCGTGGATCATGTCGATGCGCCGAAATACCTCTTCGATCGGAATATCCTTGAGCGCCTCGGAGGATTCGGATAAATAACAGTACGAGCAATCCAGATTACAGCGCTGGGTAATCTCCAGTGCCACACAGCCGATGGCCATGCGCCGCCCGATCATTTGCCAAGGTGCCCATTGATTGGCACCTGCCATCCGTCGGCGCGTGCGCTCAAGCGGTGTGAGCCCGTCCGCGATCAATTGATACGGCTTCCAGGCTTTAATCTGTGCGCCGGTCAGAATGGAACCCATCGATTGCTCCTGAAAAGGCGCTTGCGCGAAGGTCAGTGTAGGAATATGGATAAGTGGCGCGACGTTTGTGCAAGATGTTTTAATGCGCGCTCCTGAAGGTACGCGGGCGCGAAAAAAATGGATGCAGCGATACCGCAACGTAAGGAATCGCGTCCTCTACGACCAACGCACCTGACTCGTACTGCATCTAAAAATGGTGCAGTGCCGTAATCAGTCAAAATTCGACTATCATTTCCACATCAGTCAGGGAATTGTTTATGCATCAGACGCTACATTTAATGAAATCGCGCGGTTTCCCGCACCTGCGTCGCAAGACGCTGGAGTCGTTGCAGGTCAATCTCGGTTACAAATGCAATCAGGCTTGTTTTCATTGTCACGTCAATGCCAGCCCTGACCGCAAAGAGATGATGTCGAAAGAGACCATCGATGACGTGATCGCGTTCATGCGTGCTTCCGATGTGAAGGTGCTTGATTTAACGGGCGGCGCACCGGAATTAAATGATCATTTTCGTTTTCTTGTGCGCGCAGCGCGCGAGCAAGGCGTGCGGGTCATTGACCGCTGCAACCTCACCATTCTGGGCGAACCCGGCTTCGAAGATCTCGACACGTTTTTAGCCGAGAATCAGGTTGAAGTGAGCGCATCGTTGCCGTGTTATTCGCAGGAAAACGTCGATAAGCAACGCGGTGAAGGCGTGTTTGAAAAATCCATCGAAGGCCTGAAAAAACTCAATGTGCTGGGTTACGGCGTGGCTGGCAGCGGATTGATTCTGAATCTCGTCTTTAATCCGCAGGGGCCGTCACTGCCACCGGCGCAGGAAAAGCTCGAAGCCGATTACCATCGCCTGCTGCACGATAATTTCGGCGTTGTGTTTAATCACCTGTTTACGATCACCAATATGCCGATCCAGCGTTTCGGTTCCACGCTGGTGTCGAAGGGCCAGTTCGAGGGCTATATGGATTTGCTGGTGTCGTCATTTCAGGCGCATAACCTCGACAGCGTCATGTGCCGCTCGTTGCTTTCTGTGGATTATCTGGGCTTTGTTTACGACTGCGATTTCAACCAAATGCTCGGTTTGCCGCTACAACATTCAGGACGTCTGAAATCCCATCTGCGCGATTTGCTCTCGGTGGATTTGTCGGGATGCCAGATCGTGGTCAAAGACCATTGCTACGGCTGCACAGCGGGCCAAGGCTCATCTTGCGGCGGCGCGCTGGAAGCCGATGCCGTGTCAGAATCGGCGCTGGTCGCAGCAGAA
>JANNRY010000319.1:0-18211 GCA_031401935.1 Betaproteobacteria bacterium
GCCCGAGGCGGAACGGGCGTTCCGCCTCGGGCCGTGGCACTTACATCCGCGCCTTGAGTTCGGCGTCGATCGCGCCGAGGAACTCTTCGGTCGTCAGGTACGGGTGATCCGCGCGGATCAGGATGGCCAGGGCCTTGGTCATGCGGCCCGACTCGACCACGTCCACGCACACCTTCTCGAGCGTCTCGGCGAACGCCACCACGTCGGGCGTGCCGTCGAAGCGGCCGCGGTACTGCAGGCCGCGGGTCCAGGCATAGATCGAGGCAACCGGGTTGGTCGAGGTCGGCTTGCCCTGCTGGGGCATACGGTAGTGGCGCGTCACGGTGCCGTGCGCGGCTTTGTTTTGCCTGCCACTCTCATGTTTTTCCCGTGCGTCATTTTCGAACTCCATGCTCGTCAGTTGCGATCAACGGCGATGCCCATGGGTCGGCTACAAGGCAAGATCCTGACAGCGCTAGCTTCAGGTGCTCCAGCAAAAGTGAAGCAAAACACCGAAGTGCGCCGTTTTTTAACTTAGCTGTCAGGCAACGTTATTTCAACGGCCTCAATCCCGACGCGAGCGAATATTGATCTGTGCGCGCTGTGTATTTAAATCCCTTTGCCGCCGCCCAGGTGCTGACTTCGTAATGCAATGGAATCAGGCCGACATCGCCCATCACCATTTCAGCCGCCTGCTGGATCATGCCTTCGCGCTTTGTATCGTCCATCGTGACCAGCGCCTCGGACAAGACTTTGTCGAATGCAGGATTGGAGTAACGACCACGGTTGGTCACGCCCATGCCCTTGGCCTGGTCGTAAGTAGCCAATAACGAACGCATCGACGATCCCTGCTCACCACTTTCGGTACCCCAGCCAAGCACCATGTAGCCGAACTCCAGCTTGGTCGCGCGGGTGAAATACACGGCTGATGGCATGGTTTCCACTTTCGCGTCGATGCCGATGCGTGAGTACATCTGCGCGATGGCCTGCACCACGTTGGCGTCGTTGATGTACCGATTGTTCGGGCCGTGCAATGTCATGGTGAAGCCGTTGGGATAACCTGCTTCAGCTAGCAATTTCTTTGCGCCTTCCGGATCAAATTTGGCAGGCTTCAATTTCTTGCTGGTGCCGTAGAAAAAATCGGGCAGCAATTGTGCCGCCGCGACAGCTTTCTTTTCCATCACGCGGTCCACGATGGCGTCACGGTTAATGGCCATCGACAGTGCCTTTCGAACGCGTACATCTTTGAACGGGTTTTTGTCCAGCGGCTTGCCGGCATTGTCGAAAACAAACGGTGGCGATTTCTCGGTACTCTGATTCATGTGCACATAGATGACGCGGTTCGATACTTTGTCGACGAGGTTGTAATTTTTATTTGTCGAGAGCTTCGCAATATCGGCCGTGGGCACGGTTTCGATCATCTGTACGTCGCCCGAAAGCAAGGCGGCAACGCGCGCGGCGGGATTGGTCAATATCTTAAACGTGACTTTGTCCCACGGTTCTTCGCCACGCCAATAGCCGTAGTTTGCCGCTAATACCACCCGCTGATTGGGCACGAACTCGGCAAACTTGTACGGGCCGGTGCCTATGGCGGCTTTGCCGGAATTGTAGTCAGCGGTCGTTGCTTTCTCGCCGTTCACTTTGGAGACAATAATCACTGCGGCCAAGTCCGATGGCAGCAACACATTCGCGGTGGCGGTTTTGAAGATGATCGTGTGTGGGTCGACGACCTTCACGTCAATGATCGGCTTTGTGAACGTCGCGAACGATGAAGGACTGTTCGGCACGTCGGGCACACGCTTCAAGGTGAAGACGACGTCGTCGGCCGTAAATAGTGAACCATCGTGAAAGCGTACGTTTTTGCGCAGCTTGAATTCCCACGTCAGATCATCGACGGCCTTCCATGAGGTCGCCAATCCGGGTACTAATTTTTGATTTTCATCGCGCTTGATCAGCGCTTCGAAAATATGCTGCGAGAGCGCGTTGTTGGGACCGAGGTTGTGAAAGTGCGGGTCCATGGATGTGATCGCTGCCTGAAGGCCGATGGATACCTCGCGGGATTTGGATTGGGCATGCACGCCTGGTGATAGGGTGATGGCAAAAGCGGCAACAAAAATGGACATTGCAAAACTGGCATGGCGGGTATTGCGGAACATGACGTGCTCCTGTGAGGATTGAGTTTGTGGGGCATTGCTGGCTGGCTTGATAATAGCCGAAAGCTGTCCCGTTCGGGATTCGCCGTATCAGGAGATGTCGCGATGGGTATGATCGAGAATTTTGAAAAAATGTTGGCTGAAGGAAAGGATAATCCGCTGCTGCGGTTTTCGCTCGGCAATGAGTATCTGAAAGCCGCGAATATCTCTTCGGCAGTGATGCATCTGCGTGCCGCCGTGGCGCTCGACAGCAACTACTCGGCAGCGTGGAAATTGCTCGGCAAGGCTCTCACAGAAACGGGCGACGTGGCTGGCGCGCGCGCGGCCTACGAAAGCGGTATTGCGGCAGCGAACGCCAAGGGTGATAAGCAGGCGGCTAAAGAGATGGCGGTATTTTTGAAGCGGCTCGGTTAGTCGGACGGTTGTGTAATAGTTTACGCAGAACGCCTATTGACGGGGGTTTTCAAGCCTTTATGCTCTAAATGCCGCGCCAGTGCTTGCCCTACGCTTTTTTCGTTGCATCATCCAGAAATTCGTGAAGCCGCGCCGTGCTTACACTGGCGTCTGCTATTGAAGCGCCGATACGTTCCAGCAGAATCAATCGAACAGCGCCGCCCTCATTTTTTTTATCGCGGCCCATGTGCTCCAACATGACGTCGGCGGCAACGTCGGGCATGGTCGTTGGTAAACCTGCAGCGGAAATGAGCGCAACGGCTCGCGTCAGAGAGCGAGTATCAAGAGAGCCGAGTTGATGCGACAACTGTGCTGCCAGCACCATGCCGCAGGCGACCGCTTCACCGTGCAGCCACACGCCATAGCCAAGCGCGGTTTCAATTGCGTGGCCGAAGGTGTGGCCCAGATTCAGCAATGCGCGGCCGCCCTCTTTGGCGGTTTCACGTTCATCGGCGGCCACTACTTGTGCCTTGATTTCGCATGATCGCCTGATCGCGTACGCCAGCGCTGATGGCTCGCGGGAGTTAAGCGCTTCGATATTGACTTCCAGCCAATCAAAAAACACGGCGTCAAGACCGATGCCATATTTGAGCACTTCGGCTAGCCCGGATCGGTATTCCCGGTCAGGTAGCGTCGCCAGGGTATCGGTGTCGGCAAGTACCAGTTGCGGTTGATAGAACGCGCCGATCATATTTTTTCCGCGCGCATGGTTGATGGCTGTTTTTCCACCGACGCTTGAATCGACTTGCGCCAGCAGCGTTGTCGGAATCTGGATGAACGGTACACCGCGTTGATAGGTTGCGGCGGCAAAGCCGGTGATGTCGCCGATGACGCCACCACCCAACGCGATCAGAGTTGTTTTCCGGTCGCACGCATGCTCGAGCAAGCTTTCGAAAATTTGATTGAGCGCTGGCCAATCCTTGAACTGTTCGCCGTCAGGTAAACAAATCGGCAGCACCTTGATACCTGAGTGCCGAAGTGCGTCGCAAAACGCTGCCCCGTAAAGTGGATAGAGCGTTTCGTTGGTGACCAGCGCGACGCGGGGCGCGCACAGGTACGGCACAAGAATGGACACGTCGCCGAGCAAGGATGCGCCGATCAAAATGGGGTAGCTTCGCTCCGCCAGCGATACTTGCAACGTCATTATGTTCGGAGTGCGTTGGCTCATCGTGCAATCATCGTGGAGGAGTGTCGGGAATTTCCCAAAGCTGATTTTGCACCAGACGGTCGACAATTTCCTGCGCGATGCGTGTGACTTTGGGATAACCCGAAGACTCGACGATCAAATCGGCAATTTTGCTGTAAAGCGGTTCGCGGACTTCCAGCAGTGACGCGAGAACCTCCCGTGGATTGGCCGCGCGCAGTAGCGGGCGCTTGCTGTCGTGCTGCGTTCTGGACCAGAGATCGTCAAGTTTTGCCCGAAGATAGACAACTACGCCGGTTGCGCGAAGGCGCTCGCGATTGTCTGCCAACAGAATGGCCCCCCCGCCAGTGGCAACCAAAATATTTGTGCGTTCGCTCAACTCCATGATTAGAGCTGTCTCACGCTGACGAAATCCTACTTCGCCTTCGAGCTCAAAGATGGTGGCAATGGACACCCCGGTCTTGTCCGTCAGCGCGTGGTCGGCATCGATAAACGTGAGGCGAAGACATTTGGCCAACGCTCGACCAATCGTACTTTTGCCCGAGCCAGGCATACCGACCAGATAGATATTGCGTTTTTTTACAGGCGTTGTAGACGTTAAGGACATCGGCTGATCTGCCGGACAGCCGCCACAATTGCCACAATTGCCACAATTACGACGGCGGATTAAACAAAACGGGGCGCTCGTGCGAGCGCCCCGATAGGGAGAAGTGAGGCTTTTTTGAACGAACCGAATTCGTTCCGGTTCTACTGCTCAAATTACCGGATGTTCAAAGAGTCCTTGATAATGCGCGGCGTAATAAAAATCAGTAATTCTGTTTTGTCTTGCTGCCGTTGCGTCCGCTTAAAGAAATTGCCGATAAATGGAATGTCGCCAAGTACTGGCACTTTGGTGACATCGGTACGGACCACCGTTTCGAAAATACCACCGAGTACTGCGGTTTCACCGTTGTCAACAAGCACTGAGGTTTTCAGCGTCTTCGTGTCGATCGATGGAATGCCGCCAAAAATCTGGCCTACTGCATCTTTCTTGATTTCAAGTTCCATGATGATCTTGTCATCTGGCGTAATCTGCGGTGTCACTTCAAGCGAGAGAATCGCTGGCTTGAATTGAATTGTTGTGCCGCCGCTTGCGGACTGGGTTGCATACGGAATTTCCGTACCCTGCGTGATCGTCGCCTTTTTCTTGTCTGGCGCCACGATGCGCGGATTGGAAACCACCTTGCCGCGGCCATCCGACTCAAGTGCCGATAACTCAAGCTCAATCAAATTGCCGCTGGCGACATTCAAAATATTGATGCCAAGCGAGCCAGCAGCACCAGCAACCGGCAAATTTACTGAGATTGGCGTATCTGCGTTAAGCGGTCTGACGCCACTCGCGATGTTATGGGCATTGTCGATATTGCCAGCGACGCCGATATTGCGGCCTTGTCTGTTAGCACCGGCTGCGAGGTTGAATTTAGCGCCGAGTTGGGAACCCCATTTATCGTCAGCGATGACGATACGAGCTTCGATAAGCACCTGGCGAACCGGGATATCGAGTTGCGAAATCAGTTTCCTGACCTCATCGAGTTTGGTCGGCGTATCGTTGACAAAAAGCGTGTTGGTACGAGAGTCAGAGGTCGCTCTTCCCCGCTTGGAAAGTATGTTTTGATCTTTGTTCGTGATCAACGCTTGAACTTCAGATGCTTTCGCGTACGACATCTGGAAGCTTTCTGTGCGGAGGGCTTCGAGTTCTGATATTTGGAGGCTTGCCTCGAGCGCCAATTTTTCTTTTGTCGCGAGTTCATCCGACGGCGCAATCAGCACCACGTTGCCGCTTTTCCGTTTGGACAAGCCTTTGGCCTGCAGGATAATGTCGAGTGCTTGATCCCAAGGAACGTCCTTGAGACGCAGCGTGAGGCTGCCACCAACGGTATCGCTGGTGATAATGTTTAGCCCAGTGAAGTCAGCGATTACCTGTAATACGGCACGCACTTCAACGTTCTGGAAATTCAGGGATAATTTTTCGCCGTTGTAGCCCACGCCCTGAACTAACTTGTTGGGGTCTTCCTTGAGCTGCTTCACCTCGACGATAAATTGCGTGTCAGTTTGATACGCCGAATATTCCCAGAGTCCTTTGGGCTCGATAATCATTCGCGTATTGGCACCCTGACTCACCAAATCCACCAGACGAACAGGCGTGGCGAAGTCGAGCACGTCCAAGCGACGCAACAGATTGCGCGGTGCAGTCGTATTTACAAAGTCGACCAACACGTTCTTGCCTTGAAGGCGAATATCGATTCCGGTGTTCGGTGACGACAGATCGACAATAATCCTCCCCTCGCCGTTGGCACCACGACGAAAATCAACATCGCGGATACTGAATTTTTGCTCGCTCGACGCAGGTGCGCTTTCCGCAAACTTCGTAGTCTGCGTTGTATCTTTCACCACGCTTGGCAATCCGCCGTCGATCGTAATGACCAGAGACTTTCCATCCAGTGCGGTTGCGTAGGTAAGACTGCGCGTCAAGTTAACAACCATGCGGGTGCGGCCAGCACTTTCGACTACGCTCACTGAACGCACATCTCCTTCACCAATGTCTACTGTGTTCTTTCCCAAACCATTGACAACATTGGGCAGATCTAGCGCGATGCGGGCTGGATTGGTAACTGTGAAACCGGGAGGTACAACGGTTAACGCGTCTTTAAAATTCACGCGTACGATGACTTTACCGCCTTGAAGCGTCGATGTATTGATGGACTCAAGAAGGTTGGACTGGGCCTGTTGGGCGACACCACTGAAGCTTAATAGCAGCCCCATCACGGTTGCAATGCCCGCTAGCAGGCGAAATACCGTCCCGGATGCGCGAGCACCCGGCATGGCTAGACTTTGATCGGTATGGCTCACGTGTTACCTCCCAGTTCCTTCGAGCAGGGGCAGCACGCTTTGGCGTTCTGTCCAGTCTCCGGCGGTGTCTTGAACGATTTCTTTGAGTTTTACTTCTGTGTCATTAATCTCGGTGATTAGCCCAAAATTCTGCCCAAGATAGTTACCCTTCTTAACCCGATATAACGTCTTTTCCGCCTTGACGAGCGCGTATGTTGCTCCCAGCTGCGTCAGGGTCCCCACCATTTTCAATTGCTCAAGCGGAAACGCTTCTAGCGGTTCTTTTCGGCGATTCAAGTCTGGCGCCAAACCACCGCCACCGCCTTCGTTTTGCTTGACCGCCAATTTGCGTGGCTTGAAAGGATCAGGCAAGTCGAAACCCTCATATGCGAATGGTGCGAATGGCTTTACCTGCGGAAGCGGCTCAATTTTTCTTGGGGCACTCTTGTCGGAATCTTTGACAAACGTACGCAGATCAGAAAAACCCTCACCACAACCATATAGAGTGGCTGCGGTTAGCAAAAGTAGAGCAGATTTTAGAGTGCGCATCATTACTTGGCACCCGGTTTCGCAGGCGCACCTTTGGTCGTCTTTCGTTGTGCCGCGACCTCTTCAGGGTCAAGATAGCGATAGGTTTTCGCGACAGCATCCATCGACAATACGCCGTCTTTGCCCGCTACCACGTTCAGGTCGTTGAGCAACACAATTCTAGGAAGCTTGGAGATGTCACTTGCGAATGCACCCAAGTCATGATAATTGCCGTTAACCTTTAGGCTAATTGGGCGCTCTGCATAAAACTCGGTCACGTTCTCTGTCGCCGCCGGCTTGAACAGGTCAAACTGCAAACCGCGACCCAGACCTGCCTGATTAATGTCAATCAACAAGGCGTCCATTTCAGATCGTGTGGGCAATTGCTTAAGCAGTGCGCCAAACGACTGCTCGATCTCTGCCCGCTGTTGTTGATACGCCTCCAGATTGACCGCAAGTTTTTTCTTTTCTACGAAAACGGTTTTTAGATCTGCTTCTTTCTTCTCTTCCTTGTCGAGATTTTCAAGCTGCCCTTGATACAAGAGGAAAAAGCCAGCGACTAAAATCAGAACAAAAATCAAAAGCATCGTGGCAATCTTGAACGGCCATGGCCACCCCCCTGGATTCTTGGTGTCTAACTGTTTAAGCTCGTCAAGCCACTTATTCATGCTTTTTTCTCCGCTTTCTTCGCGGGGCCAGCACCTTTGCCATCATCAAGCTTCACTCGCTTGATGATGAAATCAAGAATGAACTCGTTGGCGCGCTGAGTATTTATGGTGACAGCTTTGATTTCAACTAGATTCGGATTACCAAGATAAGGCGATGCTTCGATGTTTCGCATAAACGCTGAAACTCGAGCATTGGATTGTGCATACCCTGTGACACTTATCCTCGCGCCAGTTTGCTTGAACGACTTAAGGTACAAGCCCTCTGGCAGTTGACGCAACAACTGGTCCAACAAGTAGACTGGCTCAGATCGGTTGCTTTGCAGCCCTTCGACCACTTGTTTCTTCGATAGCAGCGAAGCTGTTTCTTCACGAATCCGCTTGATCTCGTCAATTTGTTTGTCAAGTTTGACAATTTCATCCGCCAGAAATTTATTGCGGCTTTTCTGGTTGTCGATCTGGGCGTCAAAAATTACCCAGAGCAGACCGGCCACCGCAAGGCCAACAAAGGCTGCGAAGCCCGCAAGTATGAGGAATTGTTTTTGCCGCGCTTTGCGCTTTTCTTCGCGGTGGGGAAGTAGATTAATGCGAATCATGCGGGATCAAACCTTCGCATTGCGAGCCCACACGCCACCATGAGTGCGGGTGCGTCTATGGTCAATTGTCGGGGCTTTACTTTGGAGGACAGTGCCATGTTGGCAAACGGATTCGCCACAACGGTATGAACCTGAGTCCGCTGAGCGACCATTTCCTCCAAACCATCCAGCATGGCGCAACCGCCGGAAAGCAAAATATGGTCGACTTTATTGAATTGCGTAGAAGTGAAGAAAAACTGCAGGGCCCGAGAAATTTCGAGCACGATTTTTTCATTGAACGGCTGCAATACGTCCGGACCGTAATTATCCGGCAGCCCCCCAGATTTCTTCGCGACTTCTGCTTCTTCAGCGGGCATACCGAACTGCCGCGAAATATCTTGGGTTAGCTGGTAGCCCCCGAGTTGCTGCTCGCGGGAATAAACCTGTTGTTCTTCATGCATGACGATTACGCGGGTGGACTGGGCACCGATGTCCACAATCGCAGTAACGTCCTTCGCCTCAATGCCAGATGCACTCCCCAGTATCATCTCGAACGCAGTTAGCGCTGCATAGGACTCAACGTCCATCACGGTAGTTTTAAGTCCCGCTGCCTCTGCAACCGCAACTCTATCTTCAATTTTTTCTTTGCGAGACGCCGCGATTAGAACTTCAACCTCTTCTTCGCTGTTTGGCGTCGGGCCAATCACTTGAAAATCGAGATTTACCTCATCCAGACTAAATGGGATGTATTGGTTTGCCTCGGATTGGACCTGATATTCCATGTCCTCTTCGCGTTGATTACCGTTCAGATTGACCTTCTTGGTAATCACAGCAGCCGACGGAAGTGCCAAGGCGATGTTTTTGATGCGAGACGCCATTTGCTTGTGCGCGCGTCGCATTACTTCGCCGGCCGCCTCAATGTTGGCGACGTTGCCATCCGTAATAGTGTCTTTTGGCAACGGTTCAATTACATAGCGCTCTACGCGATAGAGTCCTTTACCAGCGTCCGCTAACTCCACCATCTTGATATAGGACGAGCTGATATCGACTCCGATGAGTGGCGGCGTTGTTGCGCGCAAAAAATCAAACTGGGTTGCCAGCTTTTCTTTCAGCATGGTAGTTGAACTGCCCTTGTTGAATTGAGTACTTACGGCTTACAACGCACAAATTACATTAAATGCTAGCAACAACCTTTGGACCTGTAAAGCATTTTCTTTTGAACCTCGAAAAAGCTTTAATTGTGGCGACAGTCTTGAGGGTGCCATTATCTTGCCAAGATGGCGGCCTATCGTACTAAGAATTTCCCAAGGTGGCCCGTGAACGACCCCGATATAATGCTCCTCGACGTTTGTAACGACAGGCAAATATGACCCAACGCTGGTGGTTTTACCCGTTCATTTTATTGATATCCCTGACTCTGGTTGCGGTCGGGATAATCTTGTTGACGGTAGTTTTACTTTATCCAAATCTGCCCTCAATTGAGGCAGTAACTGATTATCGACCAAAGTTACCGCTGCGGGTTTTCACGGCTGAAGGCGATGTTATTGGTGAATTTGGCGAGGAGAAACGCTCCTTTGTACGCGTGCAGGATTTCCCCGCGGTCATGAAACAAGCGGTCATTTCCGCAGAGGATGAACGATTTTATCAACATGGCGGCGTGGATTACCTCGGGCTAATACGCGCCGCAGCGACAAATATATTGGCGGGTAAGATCAAGGGTGGTGCTTCCACGATTACCCAACAAGTCGCACGAAATTTCTTTCTGAGCAACGAGCAGACACTTACGCGCAAAATTTCAGAGTGGCTGCTCGCTTTCAAAATTGAGAAGAGTCTGAGCAAGGATCAAATTCTAGAGGTCTATCTGAATCACATTTTTTTGGGCAACCGCGCGTTCGGATTTGCGGCCGCCAGTCGCGTCTATTACAACAAGGATGTCCGGCTGCTGACGGTCGCGGAGGCCGCAATGTTGGCGGGGATTCCCAAGGCACCTTCGCTTTACAACCCCTTTAACAACCTGAAACGAGCAACACTGCGGCAGCAATATGTGTTGCGACGTATGAATGAACTCAATTACTTGAACGACGAAGGCGTGAAAATAGCCCGCGCAGAGGTGCTGAAATTTGACCGTGAGCGTCAGGTATATCCGGTAATTGCTGATTACGTCGCGGAAATGACTCGTCAAGAATTATTCGAACAATACGGGGAAAGAGTTTACGTCAGCGGTATCCGTGTTTACACAACGATTCGCAAGTTGGATCAAGATGCTGCGCTAGCGGCGTTGCGCAAAGGTATTCTGGAATATGATCGTCGCCATGGTTACCGGGGGCCAGAAGGCTCCATAAACATCGCGGCCGGTAAAGACGAGGCAGATGAAGCGATTGAAGAGGCGCTTCAGGAGAAAGATATTGTCGGCGATTTGATGCCCGCCGTGGTGCTTGAGGCTGATACCAAACAAGTGATTGCTCACACGAAACGTGGCGATACCGTTGTACTTACCGGCGAGGCCCTCAGGTTCATTGCCCGCGCGTTGGCCGAAAAAACTTCCCCGTTGAAACCAGTGCGTGGATCGGTGATACGGTTGGTGGCGGATGAAAAAGGGCAGTGGTCAGTAGCGCAACTGCCGAAAGTGGAAGCTGCTTTGGTATCGGTTAATCCTGCTGACGGCGCGATTCGGGCTTTGGTGGGCGGCTTCGATTTCAACGCGAATAAATTCAATCATGTCACCCAGGCGTTACGCCAACCTGGCTCGAGTTTTAAGCCGTTTGTTTATTCTGCGGCGCTGGAGAAGGGCTTCTCGCCCGCGACCGTCGTTAATGACGCGCCGGTCGTTTTTGACCCTGGGCGTAACGGTGGGCAAATCTGGGAACCAAAAAACTACGACAGTAAGTACGAGGGGCCAATAAGATTGCGGCAAGCACTGGCAAAATCCAAAAATATGGTGTCAATTCGCGTGCTACAGGCAATAAGCCCGAACTACGCGCAAGACTATATCGCTCGGTTCGGGTTTGATCCGAAACAGCACCCGGCCTATCTGACAATGGCATTGGGCGCTGGATCAACTACGCCTCTACAAATGGCGGGGGCGTATGCAGTATTTGCCAACGGCGGTTATCGCGTTAAACCGTATTTCATTACGAAAATTACCGACGATAAAGGCGGGATACTGTTTGAAGTCTCGCCCGAGGCGGCGGGGCGGGAGGACACAAAGATTGATCCGAACACCAAGGTCGCTGAAAGAGTTATCGACCCGCGCAATGCTTTCATCATGACAAGCATGTTGCGTGATGTGGTTCGCTATGGCACAGCAGCACGTGCGATGTCGCTTGGGCGCAATGATCTTGCGGGCAAAACTGGCACGACCAATGACAGCTTGGACGCATGGTTTGCGGGATTTAACGCTGGTTTGGTGGCGGTTAGTTGGATTGGCTACGACAACCCCACTTCACTGGGGGAGGCTGAAACTGGTGGCGGTGCGTCGCTGCCAATGTGGATGTATTACATGGCAAAAGCGCTCAAGGGCGTCAAAGAATCCTCCTTCGAGCCGCCACCCGGCGTAGCGGTAGTCCCGCTTGCCGGTGAGCTGGGTAAAGACGGGAAGCAACAGGTGGAATTTGCTTATGCAGAAAACGCGGGAAACGTTGGTGACGGGCCGGCTGCTCTTCGCGAAGCGAATAAGCCTTCAGAAGAAGTAAGAAACCAGATTTTTTAGCTCACAACCACGCGCCTTCCTCACTTTGTAAGCGGCGATTGCAAATTATGGTCTTTTGAAACGACAAAAATAAATGGGCGAGTTTCAAAATAAACGAGTTCCGCGACGCAACGTCACGGGCGAGATAGCCAACCTCGCTGCACGCTTGATCGCCGAGGACGGGACAATGAGTTTTGCTCATGCCAAACAGAAAGCGGCACGGCAAATGGGCGCGCCGGATCAGCGCTCATTGCCAGACAACCGCGAAATTGAAACTGCCCTTAGAGCGTACCTGTCAATATTTCAGGGTGATTCCCAGCCTCAGGAATGTCGAGATTTGCGGCAGATTGCCGTCGAAGTCATGCTTTGGCTTAATCGCTTTTCACCCTGGCTTGTGGGTAGTGTACTCAGCGGCACCGCCAACCGGTTTTCCCAGATTGAGTTGGAAATCATCGACGAAGACACAAAGCGGCTGGAACTATTCTTCTTGAACGAACGGATGGCATTCGAAACGCGTGTTACGCCTGGTATTTCGGCCCATCATCGGACCGCGTTGAATGCGATTTCGATTTACGAAATATTATTCAATGAGTTCACTATCGTTATCTGGTGCTTCCCAGATCAGGCTGCACGGTCTGCCCAACGTCCACGCGCAAGCTTGAATCATGCGCGAGCGCGGCTGAAGGACGTTGAGGCGCTCCTCACGTAGCAACACCTATTTTTCCGCGAGCAGTGCGGCCGCTTCGAGAGCAAAGTAGGTCAGAATTCCGTCCGCTCCGGCACGTTTAAACGCCTGTAGCGACTCCATCATGCAAGCCTCGCCATCAAGCCAGCCATTTTGAGCGGCGGCTTTCAGCATCGCGTATTCGCCGGACACCTGATAGACAAATGTGGGGGCCCCGAAGGTAGATTTGGCGCGTTGGACAATATCCAGATAGGGCATACCAGGCTTCACCATCACCATATCCGCGCCCTCCTGAAGATCAAGCGCGATCTCGCGCATTGCCTCGTCCGAGTTTCCAGGGTCCATCTGGTAATTTTTCTTGTCGCTTTTGCCAAGATTTCCTGCTGACCCGACAGCATCGCGAAATGGTCCGTAAAACTTGCTGGCGTATTTCGCGGAGTAGGCAAGAATCGCCATGTGAATGTGGCCTTTGGCATCAAGCGCCTCGCGGATTGCGCCGATGCGGCCGTCCATCATGTCCGAAGGCGCGACAATATCGACGCCAGCTTCGGCCTGTGTAAGCGCCTGTTTTTCAAGCACCTTGATAGTTTCATCATTGAGAATGTAACCCTCGCTATCGATGACGCCATCCTGCCCATGTGTGGTGTATGGGTCTAGCGCTACATCACAAATTACGCCAACGTTCGGGAAGCGTTTTTTCAGCTCAACTACTGCACGCGGCACCAAGCCTTCGGGATTGAAGGCCTCATCGCCGCCCAACGTTTTTTTCTTAGCGTCGATTACCGGAAACAATGCAATCGCCGGTATGCCGAGTCGAGCGACCTCTTCGACGATCGGAAACAACAGGTCCAGTGATAACCGTTCTACGCCAGGCATCGACGCAATCGCTTGGCGCTTGCCCTCCCCGTCCGTTATGAACACGGGATACAGCAAATCTGCGGAAGAAAGCGCGGATTCCCGCACCATATCCCTCAGGAAACCGGTTCGGCGCAAACGACGCATGCGGCGCTGGGGAAATTGGCCAATATTCATGAGTGTCGGGTATTGCAATTAGGAAAGTATTTGAGTCTACAACATGACAACAGGAAACAATGTTCGGGGCTTGGCGTAGATAACGTTGAACTTTTTGCGTGAGTACATCTCTTAGATAGTGAGGCGTTCGCGCCTCCCCGCTTCTCCTCCCTGAGCGGGGGCCTTAATTTACTTTAGGGCTTTTACCAACGGCCCGGGTTACCCCTTTTACCCGGGCCGTTTTCTTTTTCAATATCGCGACTCGTTCGGGTCCAAGATCAGCCCGTTGCGATCCGACTGTTTAGTTACGTCGCGCCGAAGAGTCTGACAATTGCTCGCTCAGCCTCTTCCACACCCTCCTTCTTCAAGGAAGAAAAAAGCTGCACCGTTGCATTGTGTCCCGCAGCCTCCAGTTGCTTGGCGACGCCTCGAAGTGTAAGTGCCTGATCACTTTTTGACAGTTTGTCGGCCTTGGTAAGCAGACAATGGACCGGTTTACCGGTGGGCAGGTACCAATCAAGCAACTTAACATCAAGTGCTTTCAAAGGGTGGCGGGCGTCCATAATCAACACAAGCCCAGACAAGGCGCTTCGGGTGCTCACATATGCCGCCATCACATTCTGCCAGTGCGCCTTCACACGCGCCGGTACCTGGGCATAGCCGTAGCCGGGTAAATCGACAAGCGCACGATTGTCACCCAACGAAAAAAAATTGATCAGCTGCGTGCGACCGGGTGTTTTGGACACGAATGCGAGACGCTTATGGTTGGCAAGCGTGTTGATGGCGCTCGATTTACCAGCATTCGAGCGACCGACAAAGGCTACTTCTGCGCCAACATCAGGCGGTAGCTGTTCCAAGTCATGTGCAGATGCGACATACATGGCGCGGTCAAATAAACCCATGGTTTCCTCTTAGGGCGCGATAAGCTAAAATCATGGTTCGGGTCTACTTTCGAGCAGTAACATAATCAAAGGCTTGGCGATGAAACGCATTCTGGTAACGACTATTCTGGTAATTTTTACGAACATGGCGTACGCCATCACGGAAACCTCAAAGCCTGAGCCGGCGAAAGCGGCTCCCAGTAAAGCCGAAACTGCGGCCCGAGGCAAACAGATTGCAGGTGCCGTATGCGTCGCGTGCCATGGTCTGGATGGCATGAGTGCCGTCTCAAGCAACCCAAACATCGCGGGGATGCCGGCACAGTATATCGCCAAGCAGCTTGAACTCTACAAGTCAGGATCACGCAAGAACGCCATCATGCAGGGCATGGCCGCCAACCTCGCAGCCGATGAAATGAAGGCCCTAGGAAGCTACTATTTTGCACAACGGGCAAAGGCAAACGCTGTCGCGCGCGATACGGATTTGGCAGAAAAAGGTCAAAAAATATACCGCGCAGGAATTCCGGAGCTAAAGGTTCCTGCATGTGCCGGCTGTCACGGCGGTGCCGGGGCAGGTATCCCTGCTATCTATCCGCGTCTCGCAGGGCAGTGGCAAGAATACACATTGCAATCGCTGAAGAATTACGCGTCAGGCGAACGTAAGAATACGCAAATGCAAGCAATCGCCGGCAGGATGCGCGAGAAAGACATGCAAGCCGCGGCTGAGTATATTGCGGGTATGCGCGCACGTTGACCGCCAAAATTAGCTATAGATGATGCAGGGCGATTTCGAGCAACGCACGATATTACCGGGCCCCACAAACAAGGACCCTGTTTTCTGTAGCCCCAAGTTGTCAACGTCGCCTAGCACCACTCAATCCGGGCGAGTAAAAACACACTTGATTTCGCCCCGCATGTTTGGCCTCGTAGAGCGCCAGATCTGCGCACTTCATAAGCGCCTCGCGTTCACGCGCATCTTTGGGGAACATGCTGATGCCGATACTAACTGTGACGTTGGACTGTTGCCCGGTCAACACATATGGCGCACCAATCATCTCGACTAATTTTTTCCCGACACGTTTGGCGGTTTCGTCATCAGACACTTGTGGCACAACGATGAGAAATTCGTCACCGCCCAGGCGAGCTACATAGTCAGAGTCTCGCAATGCCGCTTCGATGCGCGATGCAACTTGTTTCAATAGGTCATCACCTGCGTCGTGGCCAAAATTGTCGTTAATCGCTTTGAAGCCATCTAGATCAAGCAGCAGCAGTGCAAACCCGCCCAGCGAGGCCTCTTGTTCACCATCCGCGAGTTTCCGACCGATGTACTCCATGACCGCAGGCCGATTGCAGAGGCCGGTAAGCGAATCATGCGTAGCCTGATAGGCAAACCGCGCTTGCGCCGTCCGTTGCTCAATGCTTAGCCTGTGAAGCGAGCCATATAGAAACACTAATACAAACGCCGCAGACGAAATAAGCGCCAGAATCAAGCGTCGGACTTTGTCTCCGTATGCGACTTGATCTGCTTCCAGAGAATTTAGCTGTTTTCGGGCACTAACCAGCAGTTGGTGGGTAATCTGCAGCAACTGGTCATGACTGGCTTCACCAAAATGCCGCTTAACCAAGTCTCTTGCCGCGGTTTCGCCCGCTACGCTGCGCGCTTCAACGATCCTGCGCTCGTCTGCAACGAACATTCGTGCAGCTTCGAGAAGCTCGGCAAATCGCCGATCAAGTTCGGGATGCTCCGAACGCCTGCCTGCAAGGTATACAACCTCAGCCTCGATTTCAACAGCGCCCGCTTTGTACGGGACGAGTTCGCTCTCCTTGCCGGTAATAACGTAATTTTGCTCGCTGCTATTGATGGCGACCGAGTGAAAGCGAATAGCCTCCAGACTCGATACGGTCCGCTGCATTCGAAGTGCTTTTTCATTCGTAGCAATCAAATTTTCGGCTGAGATAACCGCAACGGCTGATACGGCCGAAATGGCAACGACCGCAAATACGAGTGCGGCGAGGGCGACACCATCTATGGTCGCTTTGATTTTCACTCGCCCCAGCGCCCGAGCCTATTTGCTGTCAACATTCGGCAAATACCTCGCTCGCAGCACGTACAGTAGCGTCAATATCTGCGGATGAGTGTGCGGATGACACAAAACCCGCCTCGAATGCAGAGGGGGCGAGATAAACGCCACGATTCAACATGCCGTGGAAAAAATGGTTGAATCGTTGTTTATCACACTCCTGCATCTCAGCGTAGTTTGCTGGAACCTTGGACCGAAAAAATATCCCGAACATGCCGCCCAGTGACGTGCCGGTAAATTCAACCCCTGCTTTCTCTGCCGCACTCGTTAGCGCGAGAATGAGTCCCGACGTGGTCTGCGCCAAGGATTCAAAGAAGCCAGGGGCAGCAATCAGCTCAAGCGTTTTGAGCCCCGCGACAACGGCGACCGGATTTCCCGATAACGTACCCGCTTGGTAAACACCACCCAAAGGTGCGAGATGCGCCATGATGTCCCGGCGGCCTCCGAATGCCCCCACCGGCATGCCCCCGCCGATAACTTTGCCTAACGTCGTCAAGTCAGGCGTAATGCCAAAGTGGCCCTGCGCCCCGCCGAGGCCCACACGGAAGCCAGTCATCACTTCATCGAAAATCAGCACAGCACCGTGCTTTGTACACAGGCTCCGCAATGCGTCCATGTAACCCTGATGGGGTAAGACGAAATTCATGTTTCCTGCAACCGGCTCGATAATGACAGAGGCAATTTCCCCGCCAATTTTCCGGAAGCAATCTTCCAATTCATCGAGATTGTTGTATGCCAGCACTATCGTATGCGCCACAACTTCAGCAGGGACACCCGCTGAACTAGGATGTCCAAAAGTAAGTGCGCCGGAACCGGCTTTGACCAGCAGTGCATCAGCATGCCCGTGATAGCAACCCTCGAATTTCACAATCTTGTTACGGCCAGTAAAGCCGCGAGCAAGACGAATGGCGCTCATGGTCGCTTCGGTGCCCGAACTTGTTAATCGCACCTGCTCGATCGACGGCAACAACGCACAGAGGCGCTCCGCCATCTGCAGCTCCAATTCAGTTGGCGCACCGAAAGACATACCCTTGGCGGCACGTTCTTGCACAGCGCGGACGACCTCAGGGTGCGCGTGACCAAGAATTGCGGGGCCCCATGACCCCACATAATCGATGAACTTGTTGCCATCTACATCGCGAAGATAGGCGCCGTTGGCTTCACTGAAAAATATTGGCGTGCCGCCGACAGCGCGAAAAGCACGCACAGGCGAATTGACGCCGCCTGGAATAACGCGCTGGGATTTTTCGAAGAGTGCTTTGCTATTTGTGAACATGATTTCCAGTTATGAAAAGATTGTTGAATTCGCGCGCACGGCACTCAACGTTTTGAGCGTCAAACAGGCCCGAGATTACCGCCACCGCATCGACTTTTGCTGATATCAACTGCTGCGCATTGTCGACCGTGATTCCACCAATGGCAACGATCGGTATCTCAAATCTGGCCTTCGCCAAGCGAATGAGCCCAAGATCTGCCCTCTGCGCTTGCGGCTTGGTCGGAGAC
>JANNRY010000320.1:0-4491 GCA_031401935.1 Betaproteobacteria bacterium
CCACCAACACCATCCCCACGACCCGAGTTACCACCGATCAACGCGCCTGCAACCGCGCCCCCGGCCGTGGCGACATCCTTACCGCGTCCGCCCCCGACCTGATGACCAAGAACACCACCGAGAATCGCACCGAGAACCGCACCGCCGACATTGGTGTCACCGCTGCGCCGCTCTTCGACCACCTGTTGACGTTCGACCCAGCAACGCTGCTCTGGTGGGCCGACAACCGCACGCACGGATGTGACGGGCGCTTCATAAACACGCTCGTTTGCGCGACGTCGATACTCATAAGTCGGTGTCGGTAGTGGCGGAGGGGCTTCATTTTGGTAGCTTGCCTGCTGGTTCACCGGGCGCACCGATGAAATCCGGTTACTCATGCCCAATCCGCCTAGCGACTCGTAACTTCCACGGCGCAATACAACGCATCGGCCCTCGAAGCGCGCGTCCGTGCAGACTTCCCAGCGACCACGGTCCACGACCACCGAAGAGGCCCGATCATTGAATCCGGTCCGATCAAAATTGCCTATCTGTTTATCCGTGGTGAATGCACGTCCACGAAATCCCTCACCTTCATAAAAGGTGATCTGCGCTGCCGCCTGTGTGGCGAGCAAAACGGTTGTTGCAGCCATTGCTGCTTTCAATTTCCAGTTCATTGCTGATCCTCCAGATTGGTTTCCGCGCTTACACGCGCGCTGTGTCGCGCCGTTTCGTACACCGAGTTTAACGCGCCTGGGCGGCAAGCCGTTGTCATGACTTGCACAGGAGAGTGGCGCGAACCATCGCAGCCGACGGTATTTTCTGGAAATCCCTCGCCCAAAGACAAGCGGCGAGGGAAGGGTGGTGCCCGTTTCCGCTAAGCGAGAAAGCCCATCCCGTTGGTACGTGCAAAGCGGCCAAGATTGGGGAAGACCGTGCTGAGCTCGCCAGTCGAGGCACCCATCCATTTCGCAAACGTCGCGCCATATTCATCGACCGATGTCACTGGTAGCAGACGCCCCTGACCAACGTCGTTCGGGCCAAGCAACGCGACCGTCGGGAATTCAGACCCCGCTGCCGTGCCACCGTAAAACGTGCCACCGTTGACCGCGCCGCCGAGCGCCAGACAATGCGTGCCCCAGCCATGATCGCTACCTGCACCATTGGATGTTTGGGTGCGACCAAAGTCCGACATCGTAAACGTCGTCACGTTGTTGGCAATCCCTTGCGACACCGACCAGTTGTAAAACCAGGTCATCGCCTGATCGAGTTGCTTGAATAAATCCGCATGCGCGCCGCTCAGTATCGGCGTAGTGGGTGTGTTGGAGTTTTTGAATTGGTCGCCGTGAGTATCGAAGCCACCAAGCGAGACAAAGAAAATTTGCCGCTTCACACCCAGCGTGTCACGCGCCGCGATCATGTTTGCGACCGAGCGCAATTGCCCGGCGAGACGATTGCTTTGCGAGTTGCCAGACGAGTTGATGAACGTGCTCGGCGGCGCAGGGCTGATGGCGAATTTTTCTGACACATTGCCGGCTGTATCTTTTATTGGCGCGCCCGTTGCATCGAGGTTATAAAGCGACGCATTAACGAATTCGCTGGTGGTCAACGCGCGTGCACTTTGGTCACCCCACTGATCTTCGAGCGCATTGGCGCGCAGGATATTTAGTTGGTTCTCAAACGTTGCCTGCGGATTTGGGCGGGTCGCGGAGTAGTTGTCCCAATCGCGATATGAGCGCAGCCGTTTAACGATGGTGCTTCTGGTATTGCTCCAGCCGGAGATGGAGTACGCGACCGCGCTGTCGCCCTTTTGGAAGAGATTCTGGCCCGCCGCTGAAATTGACACAGATACCTGACTGTTACCGTTGGCGGCCTCAATCAAATCTGCCATCCGGCCGCCCCAACCGCTGAGCGCCGGAGAGTCCGCACGACCGGTCTGCCAATGACTTTGCATATCCGAATGGGAAAACAATTGTGGCGGATTGTTTGTCTTTGCACGGTACTGCGCGAGTGTGGTTGGCTGCAGCAGGACACCCGTGTTGGGGATCGCCGCGAGATTCCTGTCGGTGTTAAAAATATTGGCCAGGCCCGGCATGCTTGGATGAAAACCAAATGTACGACCGGAAATGCCAGCGCTCACTGGGATCACATTTGCAGCCGGGATTGCGAGGTTGCCACGACCGGCAGCATATTTTTCGTACTCGCCGCCTGCTCCGGGATTAAGCGGGATGATCATGTTGTGTGAATCGCTGCCGCCGAACAGGAACACACATACTAGCGCGCGGTAATCATTGTAGGGGCCCGCTGCATATGCCGCCTGCATGAGATTGCCCATCATCGGTGTGCCGGCCGCAGCGGCCATCATTTTCATGAAACGGCGGCGGTCTTTGTGCAAGTCAAATGTGTTCATGTTTGGTCCTTACTTCTGGATCGAATATTCGGGGGAATTCATGATGAGCCACAGTACGGTTTTGAAGCGCTCAGTGGCTTGCGTGGCGGCGTTACTGTCAGTGAGCTTGGTGGCGACATCGATCAACTGTGCGCGGAATTGCGCGCTGATGCCGGCCGAAAGCAGGGTGACGCTCATCGCATCGACCATCGCCGCTGGCGTGTTGGCAATCGCGATATAGCTGTCATATACAGGCTGAAGACGCTTGGTGGTGTCGGATGAAGATTGGTTAAAGCCGCCGATGATCCCGAACTTGCTGAAATCCATGAAGCCGGAAATCGTGGCACTGTTGGCGATCTCGAACTCTGGGCCATACAGTTGCGCCTGCCCGAGCGGACCCGATGGCGAGTAGTCCGGATGATAGAAGTTGAATACGCTTGGCGCGTGGAGAGGACTCTGCCCGAGGGAATCAGAACTGCCCAAGTCATAGATGCTGGCATAGTTGCCACCCGACATTCTGGCGTCGAATGCGCGGTGCATGTGCGTAAAGCGCAGCACCGGTTCGCGCAGTTTGCCGAAGGTGGCCGGTTGCGTGCCCCTGGATGCGCGTGCTTCCGGATCAAGCAGGATGGCGCGAATCACAGCCTTCATGTCGCCGCGCACGCCCAAGCCATTATTGTTGAATACGGTGGCCACGCGGGTCACGTATCCGCTACTCGGATTGCTTGTGACGAGCCGCTGTATCAATTGCTCGCCAATGAACGGGCCAACGTTGGGGTGATTGAAAATGTTATCGACCACCGAATCAACATCCTGCATTGGCGTCCGGCCTGCAGCGACGTTTTGACTGAAGCTGGCCGATCCAGGATACGTCAACAAGGTTTTTGCACCGGTGTCGTGCGCACCGCCAACGATGTCGCGTTTGTCGTCGGACGAGCGATAGGTCGCTGTCCATGGTGCCATCGGTGTCGACCACGCTGTACACGCTTTCGCTGCACCTACGGGCTCGGATGGGTACGGTACATCAGGATACAGCCAGCGCCATGGCTTGGTTTGATCCTGCTCCGCAAAATTCCAGCCAGTCAGCGCGCGCGCGACTTCCTGCGCATCAGCTTCGCTGTACGTATCGATCGGCTTGCCCAAGCCGTCGAATTGCACCGAACCATCGATATTGATCATCACGGTGCCGATTGCAAAAAGCTGCATCAATTCGCGTGCGTAGTTTTCGCTTGGGATCGTGCCAAGCGTTGCGTCCGCCTTGGCGCTGGTCTTCATATCGAGATATTCACCCATTGCCGGACTGAGCGTGACATCCTTGAGCAAGCTGCGGAAATTGCCAAACGCGTTGGCACCCAACATGTCGAGGTAGGCCGCGGTAGCACATGCCTGATCGCCGATGGTGTTGTTGTTCATCGAGATCACCATGATCTGCGATAGCGCGTACGCGACGCGCTGGCGCAACTGGTCCGGCGATTCAAAATATTGTTTCCAGAGCGACGGCATCATCACCGCATATGGTGTGGAAGGATAGAGCGGGTCGTTGCGGACAGTGTTGAGATGCATCGTTTGCGCGGTAGTGAATTGTTCGTCCAGATATGCCGTCGGCGTCATCTGGGACACGCGATTGATCTCGAACATTGACGCACCAAAAGTCGCTTGCGTAAGCAACCGCGCGGCATCAGCCTTCGGATGCGCGCCCACTGCCACGTTGACCACGCCCGAAACCGCGACCGCGCCATTGGCATCGATCGCTCTGGCGCTAAGCGCGGTTGGCCCTTC
Organism: Betaproteobacteria bacterium; assembly: GCA_031401935.1. Classification (GTDB taxonomy): domain Bacteria; phylum Pseudomonadota; class Gammaproteobacteria; order Burkholderiales; family Usitatibacteraceae; genus UKL13-2. The sequence goes on from JANNRY010000320.1 coordinate 4,145, forward strand.
GACGAAAGGCGTCCAATTGAATGTGAATGGTGCAGTCGTCGATTGCCCCAGTCTGGTTGTACCCTCGTAAAACTCCACTCTGGCGATGACACCGCCAGCGCCGATGGACGCGGTGGCATTGAGGGGAGCGGGTACGCCAACCTGGGCCGCTACACTGGCCAATGAAATCGAGGGCGGTGGCGTGGTGCCTAGCGAAACACCGGAGCGCGATTTAACGGCAGAAATATCGGATGAATTGATCGCACCTGATACGTTAATGTCGAATTTGAAATTGTTGGCTGGGACGCTGACAGTTTGTCCCGAACGCGCCTTGATGCCACTGATGTCGCTGGCGTTTACACTGAAAC
>JANNRY010000321.1:0-4612 GCA_031401935.1 Betaproteobacteria bacterium
CATCCCGCAAATGATGGCGCTGAAAGACAGCGTGAGTGCGCCGGTGGTGCGCCCGCCGTGGAATGAGCCGGTGATTATCAAGCGCCTGCTCGATGCGGGTTTTCATAATTTCCTCATCCCGTTTATCGAGTCGGCTGAGCAGGCGAAGAATGCGGTCGCCGCCACGCGCTATCCGCCTGCGGGCATTCGTGGCATTTCGGTTTCGCAACGCAATAATCGTTACGGTACCGTGCCCGATTACTTTGCGACCATCAACGACCACATCGCGGTAATGGTGCAAATCGAAAGCCGCGCTGGTGTCGATGCGGTCGATGCGATTGCGCAGGTCGATGGCGTGGACGGCATTTTTGTAGGCCCCGGTGATCTCTCCGCCGCCTACGGGCATCTTGGCAATCCTTCACACCCCGAAGTGCAGGCCGTGATCAAGCATTTGCTGGAACGTGCGCGCGCCAATGGCAAACCGAGCGGCATCCTGGCACCCGCCGAAGCGGATGCGCGTCGATACATCGAGTGGGGCTGCACGTTTGTCGCGGTTGGCAGCGATCTGGGTGTATTTCGTGGTGCGACGCAGGCGTTGCGCGATAAATTCAAAAGCTGAAGTCACGTGAGCGTTGACTTGCACGTGACGCCGGATGCGCTTGAAGAACTCGCCGCGAAGATTCTCGTTGCGGCGGGTGCTGGTGGAGATGAAGCAATCGCGGTTGCGCGTTATCTGGTGATGTCCGATCTCGTTGGCCATGCCTCGCATGGTGTGTTGCGCGTCAAGCAATACGTCGAGCAAATTCAAAAAGGTGAGATTGTTTGCCGCAAGGCGCCGACCGCAGTCAACGAAGGGCCGGGCTTTGCGGTGCTCGAAGGCGGGCTGGGGTTTGGCCAGATCGGCGCAGAACGTGCCACACGGCTGGCTTGTGCAAAAGCAAAAACGCAGGGCATCGCAATGGTTGCATTGCGCAACAGCGCGCACGTTGGGCGTCTCGGTGACTGGGTGGAACTGGCCGCCGAAGTGGGCTGCGTGTCGTTTCATTTCGTCAACACGCTGTCCATGCCAAGGGTGGCGCCGTGGGGTGGACGCGAAGGACGGCTATCGACCAACCCGCTGGCCTGGGGCATGCCGGTTGCCGGTGGTGCGCCCATCGTCGTAGATCTCACGACCTCGGTGGTGGCGGAAGGCAAAGTGCGGCTGAATCGGGACGCCGGCAAGCCGGTTCCTCAAGGCTGGATAGTGGACCGCGAGGGCAAATCAACCACCGATGCCAAGGCACTTTACGACGGTGGTTCGCTGCTGCCGCTTGGAGGATTGGATGCGGGCCACAAGGGTTATGCACTATCGCTGATGGTGGATCTGATGGCGGGTGCGATTTCCGGTGGTGGCGCAAGCGGCGCGGAGCGAAAAATCAATTGCAATAATTTCACCGTGATTGCAATCGACCCGACGCTGCTGGCGGCGGATGACTGGATCGTCGCCGAAGCGGCACGATTTTCAGATTGGATTAAATCCGCAACGCCTGCCGATGCCGGGAAGCCTGTGCTTTTGCCGGGTGACGTTGAGCGCAATACGCGTGCGCGTCATTTGCGCGACGGGCTGTGGTTGTCGGCGGGGGCGATCAACACGTTAAAGGACGCGGCGACGCTTGCGGGTGCGTCGGGTGAGCTGGTCGGGGATTTTATATTGGGGGTAACGTCTCTAAATAGGGACGTTTGCCCATAGGCTGCCTCTTCAAGTCCTTCTCCCTTGGGACAAGGGAACACTTGAAGCGAAGCAGAAGGGTTGGGATGAGGGGCGATTTTCTGCCCGCGAGTACACCCCTCACCCCTACCCCTCTCCCAAGGGAGAGGGGACTGAGAAGTGAGGCAAATCAACGGTTGTAAAGTATCAATAGGAAAAAGAATGAAACCTCGCGTATTGCAAAAAGGTACCTACCTGCCCGCCCTCGAAAATGCCCTCGCAGCTGAGTTCGATGTGCATCAGCTGTGGAAAGAGCCCGACCCGTCGGCCTATCTTGCGTCACACGGCAGTGAATTCGTCGGCCTCGCCACCTCCGCACGTTGGGGAGCTGACGCCAAGCTGATCGATGCATTGCCGAACCTTAAAGTGATTTCCAGTTTTGGTGTGGGTGTCGACACGATCGATCTAAGCGCTGCAGCGAAGCGCGGCATACCCGTGGGCTACACACCCGACGTACTCAATGATTGCGTGGCCGATATTGCGTTTGGCTTGCTGATCGATGTCGCGCGCGGCATCTCGGCGTCCGAGCGATTCGTGCGGCGCGGCGATTGGCAGCGCGGCGCGTTTGCCTTGCAGACGCGCGTAAGTGGCAAGCGCCTGGGCATTCTCGGCCTCGGCCGCATCGGCCGCGCGATTGCAAAACGCGCGTCGGGCTTTGATATGGACGTGCGCTATCACAATCGGCGTCGCGTGGAAGACGTTGGTTTTACTTACGAGACATCGCTTGTGGATCTCGCACGTTGGGCGGATTTTCTTGTCGTGGCAAGTGCGGGTGGGCCGGAAACGCGGCACCTCGTTTCAGCCGAAGTACTTAGTGCACTCGGTCCGGATGGTTTTCTCATCAACATCGCGCGCGGCTCGGTGATCGATGAAACGGCGCTGGTGGATGCGCTGGTCAAAAAGAAAATCGCCGGTGCAGGACTGGATGTATTCGAGAACGAACCGAATGTGCCAGAAGCGTTACTAGCGCTCGACAATGTGGTGCTGTTGCCACACATCGCCAGCGGCACGCATGAAACGCGGCGGGCGATGGCAGATCTGACGCTCGCAAACCTGCGCAGCTACTTTGCTGATGGGCGATTGCTGACGCCGGTTGGTTAAGGGCGCGAATACGGTTGAATGCTGAGTAGCTACGCGACTATCGAATATCCATATCGGGCTTACCCAGTTGGCGGAAGACCTTGTACACCAACCAGCCCGTGGCCGCGAAGTACGCCAACACCAGCACGACCATTGCACCACCCGGCCGCGCCAACCACATCACGCCGAACGTAACCACAATCCAGCCAAACGCGCCCGCGAGGAAAGCCGTCGCGCGCACTTTTCGCCCGCCGAGCATTTCGTAGACACCCGCCGCACCCATGTAGATGAAGACCAGCCAGCCTGTGGATTCGGTGAGGGTCAGGAGAGACGGCATCATGGCGTTTAGCTAAATGGGCGGCATCGCACTGACGTTCGTCAGCACTTTGTCGCACGCAATAATCAAATCCGCAACGATGCGTTCGTCCGCGTTCAAGTCGCCTTCGTATTCACCCAGATTTATCAAAGGCCGATGTCACTCTCGCCACCAATTAACCAGATCTTCGGCTGCGCCAGCACGCGCGTTACAAACGCATTGCCCGCCTTCACTCGCTTGGCGAGTTCCTTTTCCGAAAGTACGGTCGGGTTCACTGGCCGCCCGAGCCGCGTAGTCGCAGGCTCGAGTGCCGCGAAGAGATCGGCGTAGTCAAGCGAATCGCTGATCACCATGACATCGATATCACTGGCCGTGGAATCTTTCTTTTTCGCGACTGATCCGAAGACAAACGCGGCGCGTATTTGTGCGGCCAAGGGCTGCAAAGTTTCCTGTAGTGGCGCTGCGACGCCAACGGTTTTTTGTACGATGTCCCATAGCGCAAAAAATATGGGCGACTCTTTGTTCGCTTGATAGTGTTTCTGGTTGCCGATCCAGCGCGCCGTGATCAAGCCGGACGATTCAAGCCGCGACAACTCGCGCTGCACGGCGCCTGAGCCCGACGCGGTGAGCGTGATGAGCTCATTGGCAAAGAAACTCCGATCCGGCAGCCCGAAGATCAGGCCAAATACGCGCTGCTGCGTGGTGGTAAAGAGTGCATCGGCGAGACCGCGGGCGGAAGATGTTGGCGCTTTGGAATTGACGTTGTACTGTGCGCTGCTTTCGCGTGCGTCTAGCTTCGGACGAGCAGTCGTTTTGGCTGCCGCGACTGCAACGGTTGGTTTGGCGGAACTAGTTGAAGCCGGTTTCTTGACAGCACCCATATTGGGCATTGTCGTGCCCAATATGGGTGCTGTCAAGTACGTGGTTAGCGCTTGCACTGGCGGCCGGGTGGTCTCGAACCACGCACGGGCGGCGCGGCCCTATGATGGGTTGGAGCGAATTAAAGGAAGCTTTAATTGGGCGCGTTTCTATTAAGGATGTCTTTAATTCGGCAAAGGAGAGATAGGCGCCAAAAAGAACTTCGACAAGTTGCGGTTGGGGCGCTGGAAGCGTTGTACTCATATTGAGAACAAGTGCAGCTTATTTGAGAACAATTTTACTTAAGCAGTCGAACAACCTTTTGCTGGCCTGCGGGCTGAATTCATGGTTATCGTGATCGCTCAAGGGTATTGCGGCCGACGGTATAACAATGCAGGCTCGCAGGGGTAAATTCGACTTCGATGCCATCCATGATCTTGATGTCTGATAGCGTACGGGTCGTCACCAGTGGTCGACGCGCCAATGTGTTGACGCGCGCAAATTCGAGCAATGCCTTGATTTCCTTTGCGTCGCCAGGCGCACGATCGCTCCACTTCACCTCAACAGCGAATCGCGGGCGCTGTATGTTTTCTTTGATGAAATTCAGTATCTGAAGGGTTGGGAGGTTCACC
>JANNRY010000322.1:0-5955 GCA_031401935.1 Betaproteobacteria bacterium
AATCTAACATTGCGCTACAAGTTTGATGAGGCAACCGCGATTCGTCAATTCAATGAATGGGCTGGCAAGCCGTTACCGATTTCAGCAACTTCCTGGCATGACGGCGTGGCGATGCTGCGGCTTTCCGGCGCTGCGGCAGGCGTTAACGCGGCACGATTGAAACTTGGCGGCGAGATCGTTAATGATGATCTTGCGTTGAAATTCTGGCGTGCGTTGCGTGATCAACGGGACGCTTTTTTTCAGTCGACCGAGCCACTCTGGCGCGTGTCGGTGCCGCCAACAACGTCACCGCTTTCACTTGGCATGGCGCAATGGATTGAGTGGGGCGGCGGGTTGCGGTGGCATCGCGGTGCCGCTGATATATCGATGCTGCGGGCAAAAGTTTCGGCAGCAGGTGGGCATGTCACGCTGTTTCGCAACGGTGAAAAATCGGTCGGCGTATTTAATCCGCTACCGCCTGCGCTGTTGAAGATCCATCGCGATTTGAAAGCAGCATTCGACCCGGAAAATATTCTCAATCGCGGCCGCATGGATAACTTTTAGACTTCACCCATAAAAATGCAAACTAATCTGGCCGACTGGATAAAAGACACCCCCGAGGGCATCGAGGCCGATGCGATTCTACGCAAATGTGTGCATTGCGGATTTTGTCTTGCCACCTGCCCAACCTATCAACTCACCGGTGACGAGCTCGATAGTCCGCGCGGACGCATTTACCTCATGAAGGAAATGCTCGAAGGCAACAACGTCACCGCGAAAACCCAATTTCATCTTGATCGGTGTCTGACGTGTCGCGCCTGCGAAACCACCTGTCCTTCTGGCGTGCAATACGGTCGCCTGGCCGATATCGGACGCGAGGTGGTTGAGAAAAAAGTGCCGCGCGGAACGCTGGATCAGCTTAAGCGTTCGGTGTTGAAGAGCACGCTGCCACACACGGCGTTGTTTTCGGTTGGTCTCGGTATCGGGCGGGCGGTTAAAGCATTGCTGCCTGATGGCATCGGCAAGTACGTCACATCAAAACGCGACGAAGGCATCTGGCCCTCACCCGAGCATGCACGCAAAATGCTGGTGCTGGACGGCTGTGTTCAGCCTGCAATGGCGCCGTCGATCAATCACGCCACCGCACGTGTGTTGGATAAGCTCGGCATCTCACTCATCAAAGCAGATAAGGCGGGCTGCTGTGGTGCGATCCCGCATCACCTGAACGACGCACACGAAGCACACGCGTATGTGAAACGCAATATCGATGCGTGGTGGCCGGCCATTGAGGCTGGCGCTGAAGCGATCGTGGTGACGGCGTCTGGCTGCGGCACGATGGTTGCTGAATATGGCCACCTGTTGCGCAATGATGTTGGCTATGCTGAAAAAGCGGCGCGCGTGAGCGGCCTGTATCGCGATGTGAGTCAGGTGATCGAGCAGGAGCAGGCAGGCCTGTCGGCGCTGCTCAAATCAAAGGCTGAAGTCGTTCCGCTGGATGCGGAAGTCACCAAGCAGAAGCTCGCATTCCATTCGCCATGCAGCCTGCAGCATGGTTTGAAAATTCGCGGCGTGGTGGAGAGTTTGCTGCGCTACGCCGGATTTGAAATGATCCATGTGCCGGATGGGCACTTATGCTGCGGGTCGGCCGGTACGTATTCAATATTGCAATCCGAACTATCACAGCAGTTATTGACCAATAAAGTGCAAGCGCTTGAATCCGGTGGCCCGGACATTATCGCCACGGCTAATATCGGTTGTTTGGCGCATATAGAGAGTGGCTTGCATGCCAGCTCGGGCACGCCGATCCTGCACTGGATCGAGTTGATTGACCGGCGGCTTCGTTAGAACTTAGGGCTAGGGCTGTCCGCGTTTATATAAGCGTAATCGTTCTACGTTATCACCAGCACGCGCACCTTCCCAGACGAGTTGCCATTTGGTTTCCACGGTCGGCGTGTTTTCCTTCGTGCCTTGGGTGAGCAGCCAATCGCAGCCAGCCGAGGCTGTTTTTTCAATCGGCACAACGCGCAGCCGTGCAAAATAATCGAGCATCGCTCGCTGTGGGTCGCCGACAGTAGCTGCTGCAATGCAGGATCGCGCAGCCGGTATTTGAGCCCCGATAAGCATCGCGGTTGTGCGATAACTTTGCACGTGGTTCACGGCTTCCAGCGCGAGAACGTTCCCGAGCATCCAGATCAGGGTGATGCCAGCCGCCCAGTTGACCACGGCGCGCCGGTTGTTGCGATGTGCGTTGATGAGCGCATAAGCCCACACGAGGGTGAGGGCGAGCGCAAAACAAAATGACGCCCAACCAAAGGAGAATGCAAAGCCGGGAAACAGGCGCGCCGTGACGCGTGCCGCTGCCGCTGGCACGCCGGTAATTGCCGCCGTCCAGTACAGCCATATTGTGATTGCCACCAAGCCAAAAAACAGCAGGCTGAACCAATCCATAAAGCTCGCGAAGCTGCGTGGCAATCGATCCAATACGCATGCCCCAGCCAACGCCAGCGGCAAGAGCAACGCAGGTCCCACCGCGTCGTTCGCCTCGCGGAAAAACGACAGCCAAAAAAGCAGAACGAGAAACCCGACAAACGGTAACGCGAGTTCAAAACGCTCGCGTATTTTTTTGCGATCCCGCCACCACAGCCAGACCGCGAACGGCAGTGCTGGTAAGCCATACCAGGCCAGACGACGAATATAGTAGATTGGGTCGATTGCACCTTGCGTACTCGCGGCCAGCAGCGGTGCGCCAAGAATTGCGTCAGTCCACATCAGTGGAGAGATCGAGCCTTGCAGTAGAAGTGCGACTGGGTACAGCAACATGAAAGGTAGTGAAACCAGCAGGGCCACGCCGACGCCTCGTTGAAAGAGCCGATTTCCCCATTCGCCCAGTACCCACAACAGCACGATGGCGATAAACGGGATCGCCAATGCAGGAATAATTCCAATCGACATCGCTACGATGCCGGTGCCGACCCCGGTCGTAATGCCACCTTTGATGGTCTCAGAGCGGATGCGCGTCATTCCGTAAAATGCAATCGCCATGCCTGCGAGTCCGGCGAGTTCAGGATTCATGTCGTGGCCGCGCAAGAAGATGCCCAGCGAGCCGATCAGTAACAAGACGCTGATACGGCCAGCACGCTCATCGAACAGGCGTTTTGCGGTCTTGTGCGCGTAGATAAGCGCAATTGCGATGAACAAGCCCGTCGCGAGGCGAGCACCATCGTGAAGCGGCAGCAGCGGGGAGAAAATTTTTGCCGTAATGGCGGCGACCCAATAATAGAGCGGCGGGTAATCGTGGTTCGGTATGCCCGCGACGGTCGGCACCAACCAATTGCCGTCTTGTAGCATCGCGTAGATGATGCCGAAACTGGTCGCTTCCGTTTTCCAGGGGTCGTGGCCGATCAGGCCGGGCAGTATCCATGCAGCACAGATAATGATGAAGAGTGCGGTTTTTACGGGCGTTGAGGTGCCGTCAAAAATGATCGGTTGGCGCATCGTCGTGGACAATGTATCTGAAAGGCGGTCGCTCAGCTTTTGGCCAGCCTTGTCTGACGTTGGCCTCATATTGTGGACACCTTGAGTTATGGGTCGACAGTCACTGAATCGAAGTCGGGCGCGCGGCTAAAACGACTGACCAGCGCACAACAGACCTGAAGGAAACAAATGACATCGCGGAAATCCTAAGTTTAATTGTAGACATTAAGGGATTGGCGACATCATTTTACGCCCCAGTCTGGGTTACCTGAATGCGCAGAATGAAAACAAAAAAGGCAGCCGAAGCTGCCTTTTTGTGCGTGCTAATTCGACTATTTTGCTTTGCTGGCTGATGCCTTTGTCTTGGGCGCCGGTACTGGTGCCGCGACGACAGGCTTTTCGGCTGAACGCGTATAGCGCTGCTTGAATTTATCGATACGGCCGGCTGTATCCATGATCTTGTGCTTGCCGGTATAAAACGGGTGCGATTCGGACGAAATCTCGATGCGGATCATCGGATATTCCTTACCATCGGTCCATTTCATTTTTTCCTTGCCCTTGGTCTCGACGGTCGAGCGGGTCAGGAATTTGAAATCACATGACGAATCAAAAAAAATGACTTCGTGGTACTCGGGATGGGTATTCGGTTTCATGCTGTTTTGCCTTTCTTTCCGTAAAGGGTGGCCACTAAAGCTACCTCTATGCAGACAAGTGTTTGAAGAGAATCAATAATTATGCGGGAAATAGACCAAAAAGGCAAAGCCTAGTCAAGGCACTGACAACTTGGCGGTCAGTTCTTTTTCATCGAATCGAAGAATTCGCTGTTGTTTTTGGTCGCCTTGAGCTTATCCACCAAAAACTCGGTCGCTTCGAGTTCATCCATGCTGTACATCATTTTGCGCAGCACCCAAACCTTTTGCAGCAATTCAGGCTTGATCAGCAATTCTTCTTTGCGCGTGCCCGAGCGATTCACGTTGATCGCCGGGTAAACACGCTTTTCAGCGGCGCGGCGGTCAAGATGTACTTCCATATTGCCCGTACCCTTGAATTCTTCGTAAATAACGTCGTCCATGCGGCTGCCAGTATCAATTAGGGCGGTGGCGATGATAGTCAGCGATCCACCTTCTTCGATATTGCGTGCAGCACCAAAAAAACGCTTAGGACGTTGCAGGGCATTTGCATCCACACCACCGGTCAATACCTTGCCTGAAGCAGGCACGACGGTGTTGTAGGCGCGAGCCAGACGGGTGATGGAATCGAGCAGGATCACGACATCCTTCTTGTGCTCGACCAGGCGCTTGGCTTTTTCGATCACCATTTCAGCAACCTGCACGTGGCGCGTGGCTGGTTCGTCAAACGTGGATGAAACCACTTCGCCTTTCACGGTGCGGGTCATTTCGGTTACTTCTTCCGGACGCTCGTCGATCAACAACACGATGAGCATGACTTCCGGATGGTTTGCCGTAATGGCATGCGCAATGTGTTGCAACATGACGGTTTTGCCCGACTTCGGTGAAGCAACCAGCAAGCCACGTTGACCCTTGCCAATCGGCGCAATGATGTCGATCACACGGCCGGTGATGTTCTCTTCCGATTTGATATCGCGTTCAAGAGTGAACGGCTTGTTGGGAAACAGTGGCGTGAGGTTCTCGAAAAGAATCTTGTTCTTTGCGTTCTCGGGTGCTTCGCCGTTGACCTTATCAACCTTCACCAGCGCAAAATAACGCTCGCCTTCTTTCGGCGTGCGAATTTCGCCTTCGATGGTATCGCCGGTATGCAGATTGAAACGGCGAATCTGCGAAGGGCTCACATAAATGTCGTCCGGCCCGGCGAGGTAGGAAATGTCGGGAGAGCGCAGAAACCCGAAGCCATCCTGCAGGACTTCAAGCGTGCCGTCGCCGAAAATGGCTTCGCCTTTTTTTGCCTGATGCTTCAGGAGTGCGAAAATGAGCTCTTGCTTTCGCAGGCGGTTAGCGCCTTCGAGTTCGAGTACGTTTGCCATCTCGACGAGTTCGGAGACGTGCTTTAATTTTAGTTCAGATAGTTGCATGGCTTTGGTTGCTTGAAAAATGCGGACAAGAAATAGCCGCTAAACATAGCGCCTCTGCACGCGGGTTTTCCGAGGGATCCCAAGGAAAACCGGGTTTCAACTCACAAGGTTGGGAGGTAGGGCGGAGGTGCTATAGGACACTACGGGTAATGCGGGACATCTACGGAATGACGATCAACGCAGATTTCGGTGCAGGATAGGGCGGCTTCGCGCCCTTGTCAATGACTAAATGTTGGCGTCGATAAATGCGGCCAGTTGGGATTTTGACAGCGCACCGACTTTTGTTGCTTCCACATTGCCGTTTTTGAACAGCATGAGCGTCGGGATTCCGCGAATACCGTACTTCGGTGGCGTCGCCTGATTCTCATCAATGTTCAATTTGGCCACTTTGAGCTTGCCCGCATATTCCTTGGCGACATCTTCGAGAATTGGCGCGATCATCTTGCACGGAC
>JANNRY010000323.1:0-2627 GCA_031401935.1 Betaproteobacteria bacterium
CATTGCCGGAAAAAAGGACTGGAGAGATCAATGGCGGCTGGACTCGCGTGTTTCTTGAACAGCACCGTTCTGGATAACTACTTCCGCGTCTTCTCCGGACACACGCAAGTTAACGCAACCGATCTGCGAAACATGAAGTATCCGAGCGGCGACAGATTGCGCGCATTGGGCATGCGCTATAAACCAGCGATGACCCAGCTCGAAGTTGACGACTTGACCAGCAAGCTATGACCACGAAGAAACAGCGCCTTGCGGAGGCGACCACCATACTCGTTGACCTTGGTATGCCGCGAACCCAAGTCAATGTCAGAACAGCGCTTTGCCTGTTGGCATTGCTCGATTTACCGCCAGGAAAGCCCTGGGCGGAAAGCACATCACCGCTCATCGGTATCACGCCGATAATGGATTGGGCAAGGCGCAATTACCGTATCGATTACGCGGCGAATACACGGGAAACATTTCGCAGGCAGTCGATGCATCAATTCATTGAGTCCGGGGTCTGCCTCTACAATCCCGACAAACCGGAACGACCGGTCAATAGTCCGAAAGCGGTGTACCAAGTCGAGCCAAATCTTCACGCGCTCCTGAGGACATTTGGGACGCCGCAGTATGAACAACGTCTCGTCGACTACCAACGAACGCGGAAGAGTCTAATCGCGAAATATGCCAAGGCGCGCGCGATGCAGATGGTCCCGGTTTCGATGGCGGACGGAAAGAAAATTGCCCTTTCGCCGGGTGATCACTCAGAGTTGATCAAGAAGATTGTCGAGGATTTCGCGCCGAGATATGCACCTGGCGGTGAACTTGTGTACGTTGGAGATACCGGCGACAAGCATGGATTTTTTGATTCGATGCTGTTAGCGAGACTGGGTATCAAATTGGACAATCACGGCAAAATGCCGGATGTCGTCATTTTTCTCAGGGAGAAAAACTGGTTGCTACTGATCGAATCGGTTACCAGCCATGGGCCGGTTGATGCAAAACGTCAGGGAGAACTATCGAAACTTTTCGGCAGCAGCAAGCCCGGTCTCGTTTTCGTTTCCGCATTCCCGTCACGCAAGACATTCGCCAAGTATCACGACGTGATTGCGTGGGAGTCTGAAGTCTGGATTGCCGATGCGCCCAGCCACTTGATTCATTTCAACGGTGTTCGATTCCTTGGGCCATATGAAGCGGCGTGAGGCAACGCTAGTTTTCTAATGCACGCGCAGCGATTGCAGCGTCGCCCCCAGGCTATCGTAATCGGCAGATTTGTCGAAAAAGCTGTCCGCGCCCAATTGCATGGCGCGCTGCCTGATTGCCGGAAACGGATGGTTGGTGAAGACGATCAGGTTGGGCTGGGGATCAAGGGCCGCGCTACGCAGCTGTTTGATCACACCCATGCCACTGCCTTCGCGCAGGTTCAAGTCAACGATGACGGCATCGACCGGGTCGGCAAGAATGGCGGCAACGGATTCGTTCTCGTTGTCAGCAAAACCGACGATCTCAACCTCGCCCGGCTTATTCAGGAAGTCGAGGAGGAGATCCCGCACATGGGGGGAGTCCTCAATCAGGTAAACGCGCAGCGCGCGGCGATCCGTTGCGGCATTCATGGCATCAGCGGGCTGGGCGTATGGCAACAGCGTTGCGCTGTTGTGTTTTTGTTGTTCACTTACATGTAGGCGATTCAAGACTGCACTCCGTTTGGGGACCAACTTCATTTGCATTGGTCGATAGTGGCCATGCTAAGTGCTTTGTTTTTGCAGGAACATGGGCATTTCCCGCAATTTTCTGCAAGCCAAAGACTGACAACGCTGTGGGCAAAGCCAAAAGCTTGATCGATGCTGACCCAACGCAGTTGCGACGACGCCCGCCCATTTCTCAGATGACTTCTAAAAAACCCGTTCGTGGTGAGCCTGTCGAACCACCAATGCGCCAAGTCATCCATTCAACGTAGCCCACCCAACCCTTCGAGGGGCTCAGGGCGAACGGTAGGAGGTTTTTGGAAGTCCCCTCAGCCAAACGCTATATCTGGCGCGGCTTTCGGGATCTTTTGCATCTGGAAGACTCGCCAATTGGCGATCTACCTGGCGATGTGCTGAGGAAGTCGATATTGAAAGACGCCGTCGCCCACCGCGCGCTATTGCACCCCGCTGGATGAATCACTTCGGCGGTGGCACACGCGCGATGATGAGCGGCATCAGCGCAAATAGCGCCAGCATCACCAGGAAGACGCTTCCGGAAACGGGATCGCGGCTGGCGATGGCCTCACCAAGCGACTGCTTCTGAATGCCGATTGCGAGCCATATCTCAGCGGTGAGCAACAAGCCCAGTGCCAGAAAGCCGACACTCAAACGGGTGGATGCGCGCGCGGGTAAAGCAAAGCGCCTGACGATTAATCGCGCGGACAACACGATAACCACGAACATGATGGGCATTTCGATGAGTTCGGCGATGCGTTCACCAACGCGCGGCACCAGGAATGGAACACGGAGTGCGCCCAGCATAAAGCCCGCGCCAAACACGAGCGCGAAGTAGGCGAGCCCCGCTTTGATGATTCGCGTTCTATTCGATCTCAACATGCGCACCCGCTCCTGTGGGCAAACCCTATATCTGGCGGGGCTTTCAGGTCGAAATGATCACGAATG
>JANNRY010000324.1:0-10151 GCA_031401935.1 Betaproteobacteria bacterium
TCACGCCGGAGTGGAGCTTCGGCATCAAAGAAGCGGAAATGCAAAAGGTTGTCGATGAGGCGCGAGGCAAAGGCGCAGTGGTGGTGGTGCTGCTTTCGCACAATGGCATGGACGTCGATCTGAAACTTGCCTCGCGCGTGACCGGTATCGACGCCATCTTGGGTGGACATACCCACGATGGTGTCCCCAAGCCTGTGTCGGTCAAGAATCGACACGGCGTCACGCTGGTCACCAACGCGGGTTCAAATGGAAAGTTTCTCGGGGTGCTCGATTTTGACGTGAAGAACAACAAGATCATTGACTTCAAATATCGCCTGATGCCGATTTTCGCCAATCTGCTGCCAGCGGATAAAAGCATGGATGCGTTGACTACAAAAATGCGCGCGCCATTTGAAGCGAAGCTCGCCGAGAAACTCGCGATCACCGAAGGACTTCTTTATCGTCGCGGCAACTTCAACGGCACGATCGACCAGTTAATTCTCGACGGCCTCATGGAAGTCAAAGGCGCGGAAATCGCCTTCTCGCCGGGCTTTCGCTGGGGTACGACACTGCTGCCCGGGCAGGCCATCAACATGGAGCATCTGATGGACCAGACTGCCATTACCTATCCCTACACCACGGTAAACGAACTCACCGGCGAAACGATCAAAACCATTCTTGAGGATATCGCTGACAACCTGTTCAACCCCGATCCGTATTATCAACAGGGCGGCGATATGGTCCGCGTTGGCGGCCTTTCGTATACCTGTGACCCGAACGGCAAGATGGGTGGGCGGATAAGCGCCATGACGCTCAAGGGCAAGCCGATTGATGCCGGACGCAAATACAAAGTGGCTGGCTGGGCGCCCGTGGCCGAAGGTGCGACCGGCGAGCCGATCTGGGAAATCATGGCAACCTATTTGCGCGACAAAAAAACCATCAAGCCCAAAAAACTCAACTTACCGACATTGATCGGCATGAAGGGCAACGCAGGAATCGCATGATTGGGTGGCGTAAAACGAATGCGCTTTTTGCCCTGCTGGCCGCGCTTGCCGGATGGTCCGTGTTTGTCCGCGCCGCCAGTGTTGAAATTCCAGTCCTGACACCGCAGAAAATTGCGCCAAACGTTTACATGGTGCAAGGCCAGCCCGGTGTCGCTTCCCAGGAAAATCGCGGCTTCAATTCCAATGCAGGTTTCGTTGTCACCAGCGACGGCGTGGTGGTGATCGATGCGCTTGGCACACCTGTGCTGGGGCAGGCACTGGTTAATGCAATCCGAAAAATCACCAGCAAACCAATCCGAACGGTTATCGTCACGCACTATCACGCGGACCACTTTTACGGACTGCCCGCCTTCAAACGTGCAGGGGCAAAAATATGGGCGCATGCGTCGGCGCGTGAATATCTTGAGGGCGCTGAAGGCGCTGCAAGGCTTCAGCAACGTCGTCAGGATCTATATCCATGGATTGATGAAAAAACACAATTGGTTGCAGCTGATAAATGGCTTGACGGCAATGTCTCATTCAAGATGGGAGCCACGCGCTTTGACATCATCCATCTTGGCCCCGCGCATTCGCCTGAGGATGTCATCGTTGTCGTCGGCGATGCAGGAGTGATTTTCACCGGCGATGTTTTGTTTACGGGACGAATCCCGTTCGTCGGTGAGGCCGACAGCAAACGTTGGCTTGAGACATTTTCCAAGTTGCTCGCACTGCGGCCAACTGTCATGGTCACAGGGCACGGCAAGCCATCACTGAAACCGGAAACAGACTTGGCGATGACGCGCGACTACCTGATTTATTTGCGTGAAGCGATGGGCAAAGCAGTCGATGACTTTGCGCCCTTTGATGAGGCCTACGCAAAAACCGACTGGAGCCGCTTTGCAAAGGAGCCTGCGTTTGAAGCAGCCAATCGCATCAATGCCTACGGGACTTATCTGTTGATGGAAAAAGAATCGTTGGTCAAAAAATGATCTGCTTTGATAACCGATGGCGGCCCCGGGCAGAGCTGTTTTCGCAAGCTACGAGATCCATCACAACGGCGATTCTGCTAGCGGCATGTCCGCTTGCCATCGCCAATAACGAAACGTTGCCAGCGGCCCGCAATTTGGCTGCCGACGGGAAAAATGCCGAGCAGTCTGGATTGCCGTTGATCGTATTTGTGAGTTTGGCGGGCTGTCCGCATTGCGAAGTGGTCAGACGTTCGCATTTGTTACCGCTGCTGCGTGACGTGGCTGGAACGCCCAAGAAGGCGATCATTCGGCAGGTCGAAATCAACGGCAATGAACGCCTGCGCGACTTCAACGGTAAAGAGATGTCGCACGCGGAATTTGCGCGACACCACAAAGCCAGCGTCGCGCCAGTGGTGTTTTTCTTCAATGCAAAAGGGGAATTGCTGACGGCACCGTTGATCGGTTCAATGATCCCCGATTTTTATGGTGCTTATTTTGATGCGGGGCTCAACGAAGCCAGATCGAAGCTGCGCGACGCGCAACTTCGAAACCGTTGATCAGACTTGCGCTGAAAAACTAGGAACCTGGCTTGCGACCTGGGCTCTTTGGCGGAACATATCCTGCGACCCGGCAAAGCACGCCTTCGACTTTTTTGCCACCATCGAAGCGCGTAAAGCTGCACTTTGAAATTTCACCTTGTGCGGACAGATCGGCTAACAAACTGCGCACTTTTACAAGCGGCATATGGACGGCTGCAGCAATTTCTGAATCGAGCCGCTGACCATTTTTCCTGAGGTATTGCATGATTTCGTGCATATGAAACGCTCCACATTTACCCGGAAACTCACAGGATGCCACACTGAAAATGATAAAGCCCACTTAGAAAGTGGGCTAAGTCATTGAAATCTTGGCTCCCCGACCTGGATTCGAACCAGGGACCTGCGGATTAACAGTCCGTCGCTCTACCGGCTGAGCTATCAGGGAATCGCCGTTTAATGTTCAAACAAGACCAATATTTTAACCTTTTTTAGCCGCCACGGTCAACGTAAAACTGCCTTTTTCAATCTGATCGCGAGGGCAGCGCAGTATACTTAATGCCTCATATTGATCGAGAACATCATGCGCGGTGGCACCGTAACATTCCCCAACCTGTTGGCTGCTTTTGCCCTCGCAACGGCAATGACAGCAATGGCCGCGCCAGAGCAAAATACGGCATTGAATGACAGCGGCAAAAAGCTGATTGCCGAGTCCAAATGCGAGGCCTGTCATATCAGCAAGCTCGGTGGCGATGGGACGACCATGTACACGCGAAAAGATCGTCGGGTCACGTCAAAAAGCAAATTGCTGTCACAAGTGGCGCGCTGCAACAGCGAATTGAGCCTTGGATTATTTCCTGACGACGAAGCGGCGATTGCCGCCTACTTGGACGCAACGCACTACAAGTTTAAGGAGTAGTGCGCCGTCATGGGGGAACTTAGCCAAACACTAGCATTGGCGAGGATTTCCAGCCATTTTCTACCTGAAACGCCCGTAGAATGGCGTTTTGCATGTTCTTCCGCAGTTTACGTTTTCTGGCGTCTAACTTTACCAACGTCAAACTGGATCAGTTCCATATGCGCTTACTGACCTTTTTTTGCTTTTGACCTTTGCCTCCATAGTTTTTGCAACTCTGCGCCGTAGGAAATCAATGAACAAAACACGCTCGCTTCACCGTTGTCATAACGTACCCATCCGTGTATGGGAAAAGCGACTCAACTCTAACGTCCCGGACTAGCTAATTGAGCTAGCGGCATTCATGTGTACAGGGGACCTTTGCAGTCTGTTTTTTAGTGCCGCGCGCCTTGCCAGTCGTGCCTGATCTCTCGTTGACGTCAAGCCATGGTCAAAATCAATTAATACCAGCAGCGAGATCAACACGAGAAAGCGGCAGAGGTCGCTGAGCACGAGGGGGTTGGCTATTCCGCTGACCGCCAATGCCAACGAACTGACGACCAATTGCATAAGAAAACAATACTTGAGCCACCGATTTGCCAGGATAAAAATGCTACTTTTTCCTTTCGTCGATGCCGTCGCCATCAGAATTGCCGCGATGAACTCTAAAATTCCTGTGGCGATGGTCCAACTTGTGACAGGTGGAAATAATGAATCAACATCCACGGGCAAATCAACGAAGGCGGTGAGCAAGGCCCACTTGAATATCAAGACATGCAATAGAACTGAAATTGCCAGCCCACCGCGAACGAGCCGCATCGTGTAATGTTGACGTTTCAGCATGCATTGCCTCGGATCGAATCCAGACACGTCATGTCATCACCATTTGCGCAAGATCGCGCCGTGGTGTCGGCTGGGCGGCAGCGGTACCGTAACCGACCCGCGCAAGCATCTGGATCGTACTCTGTGCCGGATTAAGACCCAGCAGGGGATACATCGCGTCGTACTGGGTACGCACTTCGGCAAACTCCTGCAAGGCTTGTGATAGCGGCTGCATGTCAGCACCGTTTGCTGTTGCTTGCAGGTGTGCCCGCACATAAGCACGACCACAATCAAACTGGCTGCGGCGGCTATTGCCTTTTGAGGCGATCCAGAGATAGCCGCTGCCGGTTTCGAACGGCAGCCAACGTTCCATCACGCGCGCATAGCCGGAGCTGCCGGGTGCGGGCGTTTCAAAACGGTCAAACATGCCGATGCTGTTCAGCAAACGTGGCATGTTTCCCATAATCCCGATGCCGTCGCGATGTTGCTCAATTTCTGCTGCACCAACGCGTAACAGGTGAGCAGTTTCAAGCCATGTTCTGGACGTTGTCATTTCTGTTTGGAAAGATGCGCGAGTGAGTTTGCGCATTTGTTCCATACGTGCACTATCGCTGACCTCGCCCGAAAGCAAGCCGTATGCATTCGCAGTTAACGCGAACTGCGACCAAAGCGAAGCGGGCAGTTGACGCGCATTGTCGTATGTATTTTTGTTGGTGCGCCGTCGTCGGATCTGGGCAAATAGTGGATCGCTTTTTATCGATGCATCAATACTCAAGACCAGCCGCGCGACAACAGATCCACCGGGCAAGTCTTGCGATGCGGGTTCGCCATCGGGAAATTCCTCGACTCGGACGCGGTAGCCACGCTCGGCAGCGGCGATCACGGCCAGTTCGATGAATGCACCGCAGCCAATGAGAATCTGGCGTCCGAATGGATCGGTCTGTGGCAACAAACGACCCTTATCGCAGACGAGTGTGATTTCGTCGTTGCGGCGCAAGTCGGCAAGCCACGGCTGGCGATTGTGCGGATTGGGTGCGAGTAGTGCATGCGCGAGCATAAAGCGGCGCACATCGGTATGCTCGGCTGGCGCATACCAGGGCCGTACGGAAGCTGCCGGGTAATCGGTCGAACAGCCCGCCAGACAGGTGCTGGCCAATACGACGCCGCCACCGATAAGGCCAATGGCACGACGACGTCCAGGATTATGATTTGAGTTTTCAGACATGTTTAATCTCGTTCGAATTGGCAAGCGTTGGGCACTGGTTAAGCGCGGGAACGGACGTCCTACTTTTGCAACGCGCCCGTTACCAGCGCGACAAATTTCGTTGCCGCAATTTCAGCCTGCAGCTTGGCGTGGCCGACACCATTGAACGCCGAGCCGATGTTGTTGACCCCTGCTGTGCCACTGAACGCCATGGCGGCAATGCGTTGACCATCTCGCTGACTTTCTGTCGCCGACAACGCCTCCATTTCCACGGAAATACTGCCGCGCGAGACTGGTAGAAACAGCAAGAGGGTGGTCACCGCATTCAGCACAGGATCGGCGAGTTCAACGGCGGTGATGTTCGCGCGCAACGTAATCGCAGCGACGTCAGGCGAGGAGATGACGCGGACGCCCGCTTCGGTAAACTGTCGTGTCAATGCTTCCGATAATGTCTGGCGCAAGGCTTGCCGCTGTTCCTCATCGATGCGGATGTCAGACGCAAATGCAATCGCCTGTGGATCGATACGAACAGCGCTTACTCTAGCTGACGCAGGGTTGCGCCAACTGCGGGTGCCATCTGGCTGAACGCTCAATTGTTCGAATGCGGCGAGCGTGCTCGATCTTTCTGGTGCACTGACGCTTGCACAGCCGCTAACGGACAGTCCGGCAGCTAGAGCCAATGAAAACAGCATCGTGCTCGGTGCGGTGATCTGGCGACTCGTAGGAATCAATTTCATGTGTGAGACTTTCCGTAGAATTTAAGCCTCATGCATCGAAGCTAACGTCGCCACTATCGCGGGAAAGATATCAACTGACTACGCCTTTGCATATATGCCAGCCATGCGAAAATACATGCCAAATCCTGATGCCGGCCCTGCGACAATTGACCTATGCCCAAACGCTCATCCACATTACCCAACATCGCACACGGAATCAGGAAAGCAAAATCGCCCGGCCCTCAATTTGATGACTGGAATCTCCTGCGCTCGTTTCTCGCCATCTACGAAACAGGCACTCTCACCGAGGCAGCGCGAAGGCTCGAAACCACGCAGCCGAGCATGGGGCGACATCTGCGCGAGCTGGAGGCGTTGCTCGCTGAAACGCTTTTCGTGCGGCTGCCCGGAAAACTTAAACCAAACGAACGTGCGCACGCATTGTTCGAGGCCACCGCGTCGATGCATCAAGCGGTGCGCGACGCTGCGCGGATATTTGCCGACAGTCACGAGCGCGTTGCTGGCGTGGTGCGATTAGCGGTTTCAGAGGCGTATGGCTACTACGTAATGCCGCGTTTGTTGACACCGTTGTTGCGTGAGCAGTCCGAGCTTGAAATCGAGCTGGCCGTATCAAACCGCAGCGACAATTTACTGCGCCGCGACGCCGATATCGCGGTGCGCCATTTCCGTCCACAGCAGGATGATTTGATCGCGCGCAAAGTTGGCGAGACCGAGTTTGGTCTATTCGCGCATGAAGATTACATTGCGCGTTTCGGTGTACCAACCGATTTCACGCTGCCCGAAGGCGGGATCCTTGCAGGCTTTGATCGCGAACCCATGCCTCTCGCACAAGTGTTGCGCGGCAAAGTACCTGACGCGCCACTCAGATTCCGCTGGCGCAGCGACTCGATGCTCGCGCTACACGCGTCAGTCGAATGTGGTGCCACCATCGGTATGTACTTTATTGACATTGCCGCCGAACGCACCGGTCTGCGGCGCGTGTTGGCCGACCGCGTCGGCCTCAAGCAGGAAGTCTGGCTGTGCGCACATGATGAATTGCGACGCAGCAGTCGCATGCGCTACGTCTGGGATCATTTGGGTGAAGCACTTGAGGCGCGATTTAACAAGAAGGGATAGCACTGGCGAGGCTCTCAGACGAATAATGCCCCCCAAAGCCCGCCAGATATAGAGTTTGCCAAAAATTCGCAAATTGCCGCATGGCATATGGTGATTTTTCGCGCTACACTGTTGCAATAACGAATTCACCCGTCTGGCACTCTCTAGCATGTTCAACACCTCCTCCAGCAGATCAAACCACACCCGCCGCCAGCTTCGCTCGCGACTGGTTGCGTGGCTGCTGCTCGTTGCGCAACTGACCTCGCTTTTCGTGGTGCCGCTGCATGCGGTCGCGCATGGTCAGCTCGCGCATACAAATGACGCCGTTCCTTCAATATCGTCCGGCACCAATGCAGCAAACCTGTTGTCCGGTTTCTTCGGTCACGAACAAGGTTTGGGTTGCGACGAGTGGAGCGCGGCATTTGCGCTCGATAGTCACGCTGGCAATGGTGTGCAGGCGATTCCTGCGGTGTTGCCGCCTGCCACTAGAGTTTCTGCCGGTCTTCCATCTGCGCCTCCCGCAACGCCGTTCAAGCAATTCCTCGCCCGCGCCCCTCCGCGCATCTAAAGCACTGTTTGTTTTTGGTGGTCCCGTGCACTGTTGCACGACGACCTGATCCTGTGCTTTTGCGATTGGAATTCCCATGCTGTCCAAAATCCGCTTTTCCGCGTTAACGTTAAGCCCTGCGCTGCTGCTTGCCACCGGCGCGTCTGCGCAATCCGTAAACGATGCCATATCCGCATCAGAACCCAAGAAACTTGACCCCGTCGTCGTCATCGGCAATCCACTAAAAGATGCCGATGTTGTTGCGCCCGTATCGGTGCTGGCCGGTCCGGAATTGTTCCTGAAGCGCGGCACGACGCTGGGCGAAACGCTCAACGGCATGCCCGGCGTATCGAATTCATTTTTTGGCCCGAATGCCGGCAGACCGGTGATCCGCGGGCTGGACGGTGATCGCGTTCGTATCCTTAGTAACGCGGGTGCTTCGTTTGATGCATCCAGCGTGAGCGTGGACCACAATCCGAGCATCGATCCGCTCGCCATCGAGCGCATCGAGGTACTGCGCGGACCCGGCGCATTGCTCTATGGCGGCACTGCGATCGGCGGGGTGGTCAATGTCATCGACAACCGCATCCCGCGCGAAGCGATCAAGGGGTTTGGTGGCGCCGTCGAGACGCGTTTCGGCGGTGCGGAGAAAGAGCGCGGGTATTCGGCATTGTTTGAGGGCGGCAACGGCCACTTCGCGCTGCACGCCGATGGATTTCATCGCGACACTGATAACTACAAGGTGCCTGCATCGGCTGGGTTGGGGGATCGCATTGTCAATTCCGCCAGCCGCAGCGAAGGTGGTGCAATCGGCGGATCTTTCACGTTTGATCGCGGCTATTTCGGTGTGTCGCAATCCGAATACAAGACACGTTACGGCGTAATTGCAGAAGCCGATGTGACCATCGATATGAAGCAATCGCGCACCACGTTGGCGGGCGAGATCGGCAGGCTGGGCAGCATCATCGAGAGCGTGAGCGTTCGCGGTGGCCACACTGACTACAAGCACGTCGAACTTGAAGGCAGCGAAATCGGCACGCAATTTACCAACAAGGGTAGCGATTACCGTGTTGAAGTCCGGCACGCGCAATTGGGCCAGTTCAACGGCATGGTGGGCGTTCAGGGCGAGAGTTTCAAATTCGCGGCCTTGGGCGAAGAGGCCTTCGTGCCGGCCACCAACACCCGCAATCAAGCCGTGTTCGCGTACGAAGAAATCAAGGTCGACGCCTGGAAAATTTCGCTTGGCGCGCGGGCGGAGAAAAATCGCATTGCGTCGTCAGGTGCCGGCAATAGCGGCATTGATCGCTTCGGCGCGGCCACTGAGAAGACATTCAATGTCAACAGTCTTTCAGCCGGGGTGTTGTTCAAGATTGATGCCACCACAAGCATTACTGGCAACGTGGCCCGCAGCCAACGTGGTCCGGCATTTTACGAGTTGTATGCCAACGGACCACACATTGCCACGGCAGCATATGAACTCGGCGACGTAAATCTTCGACCGGAAAAATCAACCGCGCTGGATCTTGGCGTGCAGTGGAAATGGGGTACATCCGGAAAATCCTCCGCACGACTCGGCGTATTTGCGAATCGGTTCGACAACTTCATTGCCTTGCGCCGCACCGGCATCGACCGGGATACCGAGGGCAATACCGGCGTGACGGATTGTGGTGATGGAACATCTGTGGAATCTGCCTGCGCTGCGGGCATCCTGCCGGAATTTCGCTATCAGGGTGTGAAGGCGCGCCTTACCGGCTTTGAAGCGGAAGCCAAACTCCGTTTGGTTGATCAACCATACACGTTCGATTGGGAATGGAAAGCCGATCTCACGCGTGCGCAGGATCTGACCAACGCCGAGCCATTGCCACGAATTGCGCCGCTGCGGCTGAGTACTGCGGCCTTGTATTCGAGCGGCCCGTGGGCGTTGCGGGCGGAGATTGAACACGCCGCGAAGCAAAATCGTGTGCCTGCAATTGATCTGCTCGGTGCAACCGATAGTTACACGCTCATCAACGCGGCTATTTTGTACACGGCCAAATTGCCCGGTGCATCCGCGCTGTTCTTTTTGAAAGCCAACAATCTTGGCGACCGTAAGGCGTATAGCGCTTCGTCGATCGATACCATTCGCGCATTGGCACCGCTGCCAGGGCGTGGCGTGAAGGCGGGGGTGCAGGTGAGCTTTTGAGGAAAACTGGTTGCAAATTTGGCAAACACAAGCACTGGCGCGCTTCTTCTGGCATAAACCTGCTGAAAGCCACGCCAGTGCTATGGTTTCGCATTTTGGCTGCCGGCGGGGTTATCGCCTTCGCAAAACAATTGACGCTGGCCCCTAATCACTCGGCAATTTCCACAGTTGCGCGGTGGTCAACGGCGGGGTGCAGTGCTGGGGCA
>JANNRY010000325.1:0-3460 GCA_031401935.1 Betaproteobacteria bacterium
ATTTACGATGTCGGCAAGACCGACAACATGGCCTATATGGCGATGGAGTTCATCAGCGGTTGCGAACTAAAAGATTTGCTTAAAGCCGGCACCGCATTGCCGATCGACGTCGCGCTCAACATTGTCGCGCAAGCGGCCGAGGGGCTCGCGTTCGCACATAGCCGCGACATTATTCATCGCGACGTCAAACCCGCCAACATCATGCTGTTGGAAAATGAAGAAGGCATGGTCGCGAAAATTACCGACTTTGGCATCGCGCGGATGCCTGCCTCCGCGGTAAAAACCATGACCGGCATGGTAATGGGATCGCCGCGCTACATGTCCCCGGAGCAGGTTGTTGGTCGAAATCTCAGCGCGCGCTCGGACATTTTTTCACTCGGCGTGGTGCTGTATGAAACCCTGACCGGGACTGCCCCATTCGAAGCCGACAGCATCAGCTCGATCATGTATCAAACGGTGCACGCCGCGGAGCAACCACCATCGAAAGTGAATCCGAAGCTGGACCCGGAACTCGATGGCATCGTCGCCAAAGCGCTGGCGAAATCGCCCGACGACAGATTCGAAACCATGAAGGCGTTTTCGCGCAAATTGCGGGAAGTGATCCGATCACGTTCAGACGGCACTGCGTTCAGCCTTGCGCAGCTACGCACCTCCCCTGGCATGCGCGCCATGTCGCCAACACTCGTGGTGCCGAGCGGGGCAGACACCGACGGCACACGTGTTGTACCAGCGCTGTCCGCTGCGGCTGTGGAGCCGGTCGCACCAGTAGAGCCGATGGTGCCGACCGCAGTCCTGGCACCGCCGATAGCGCCCGCACCGCCCACGCCGCCGACCAAGCCATCGATGCCAGACGACATCATTGAGCGCACCGGCTGGCCAGTGACCGTCGCGAATCAATTCGACTCCACCCTTGCCACGTTGCGACTCGCCGAGATCACCGCACAGACGGGCGAGCTTTCAGAATTCATCAGCACGTCGCGCCAAATGCCAGCGCTCAAGACTGAGCAAGCTGAAACTATCGACACGCAGCCGCCCGTTGCTCCCCAAACAGCGAACCAGCGAGCGGCGATCACGCTCACCATGGATCCGCTGCCATTCGTGCAGAGAAGTATTCCCATGCAGCCGTTCTTGTTACTTGGCGGGCTGGGTTCGACGGTGGTGGTTTTGCTTGTCGCGGTGGCGTTGACGTTTTGAGCGCTCGCTCGATGTTGTCTTAGCGCCGCTTCATCCTGGATTAGCAGACAGCGTTTTTGTCCTGTCATGTCGAACCCGGTTTCATCGGGTGAGAAATCTGCTTTGGTGCCGGGCTGATCAGGTGCGATATATTCTGTTCCGCAACAATCCCTTAAAAATATCCGGAAGCATCACGTGTTCTCATTTTTCGAAAAACTCGTTCATCCCTATCCAGAAGCAGCGCCCGAGCCGACACCGAAAACGTTTGTCGCATTCCTGTGGGCGGCGTCAAAAGGGTTGCGTCCGTATTTGTTGCTGATGACGCTTTGCACCGCCGCGATTGGCGTGTTTGAAGCGTTTCTGTTCAGTATGTTGGGGCAGGTGGTTGATTGGCTTTCCAAAACAGAACCGGCGGCACTCTGGGCCACGCAAAAAGGCAATCTTGCGCTGCTCGCCGCGATCCTCGTTGCCAGCCCAATCGTGGTGGCGTTGCAGGCATTGCTGAAACATCAAGCGATGGCGGGCAATTTCCCGATGTTGCTGCGCTGGAAATTTCATCGGTTGATGCTAAGTCAGAGTTTCAGTTTTTATCAGGATGAATTCGCCGGGCGTGTCGCCACGAAGGTGATGCAGACGGCACTCGCGGCGCGCGATGTGTGGATGATCGTGGCTGACATCCTTGTATTCGTGGCAATCTATCTGGCGACGCTGATCCTGATTGTTGGCAGCTTTGATCTGTGGGTGGTCGCGCCTTTCATCGGCTGGTTGGCGCTCTATACGTTGGCGGTAATGTATTTTGTGCCGCGTTTGGGCAAGGTGGCACAGCAGCAGGCTGATGCGCGCTCGCTCATGACTGGCCGCATCACGGATGCGTACACCAACATCGCCACCGTGAAATTGTTCTCTCACACCAATCGCGAAGCCAACTACGTGCGCTCAGCGATGCAGGACTTTATGGAGACCGTCTACCGGCAGTGGCGCATGATCACCGCCTTTGAAGTCGTCAACCAGATATTGAGTGTCCTGCTGATCGCCTCAACTTCTGGCGTTACGTTGTGGCTATGGATGAACGGAAAAATAGGCGTGGGTGCCGTGGCGGCAGCGACCGCGATGGCGTTGCGGCTGAACGGGATTTCGCACTGGATCATGTGGGAATTCGCAGCCTTGTTCGAGCACATCGGTACGGTGCGTGATGGCATGACGATACTTTCCAGGCCGCACACCGTTACAGACGCCACCGATGCCAAGCCACTGGTGGTTTCACGCGGCGAAATTTATTTCGACAACGTGAGCTTTGCGTATGGCACCAAGGAAGCCGCCAACAAAAACGTGATCGACAAACTCAATCTCACCATCCGCGCCGGTGAAAAGATTGGTCTCGTAGGGCGATCCGGCGCGGGCAAATCCACCATCGTCAATCTGCTGCTGCGTTTCTACGACATTCGCGAAGGCCGCATCCTCATCGACGGGCAAAACATTGCGTACGTCACACAGGACAGCCTGCGCACGCAGGTCGGCATGGTCACGCAGGATACGTCGCTGTTGCATCGCTCAGTGCGGGAGAACATCATTTATGGTCGCCCCGATGCGAGTGACGCCGATATGTTCGCTGCCGCCAAACGCGCTGAAGCACACGAATTTATTTTGCAACTCACCGACCCTGCGGGCCGTTGCGGCTACGACGCGCACGTGGGTGAGCGCGGCGTGAAGCTCTCCGGCGGGCAACGCCAACGCATCGCGATTGCGCGCGTCAAATTAAAAGACGCGCCGATATTGCTGCTCGATGAAGCCACCAGCGCGCTCGATTCCGAAGTGGAAGCGGCGATTCAGGCCAGCCTCTACAAATTGATGGAAGGCAAAACCGTGGTAGCTATTGCGCACCGGCTATCGACGATTGCCGCGATGGACCGGTTGATCGTGCTCGATGAAGGGCGCGTGGTGGAAGAGGGCGATCATCAAAGCCTGCTCAAGCTCGATGGTTTGTATGCAAGATTGTGGGCGCATCAGAGCGGGGGATTTTTAGGTGATGCGCTGGATGAGGCAGAAGTGCAAACCGTTGCGCGCGTGATGGCGACATAGATTTTTGCCAACGGCGGCAGATTGAATATGCATTATTGAAACTCAAGCACTGGCGAGGTCGTCAGGCAGAAAATGGCTGAAAAGCCGCACGGATGCTAGTGTTTGTTGTGGAGTTCGTTTGTCGTCGCTGAAGTATCTAGGCACTTGATCAGCACATTGCAAGCCCCGCTGAATTCGTCAGGCGCTCAAGCGGATGCTTGCATAAGCG
>JANNRY010000326.1:0-14721 GCA_031401935.1 Betaproteobacteria bacterium
GGCGGCGTCTGGAAATCTCAGGCTCAGGTGCCCATTACACTTTCCAATAGCCAAAACCCCAGCATCCACAAGCCTCTTGGAGCAAAAATGCCATGAAACCCTCGCCAATGCTGGAGTTTCGCTATTCTTCCAAAAAAACAAAGGGGCCGCGGCCCCATTTCCCCCATAAAGATCTCAAGGGTGCAAAATAGGTTGACGTCATGATTGACGCGAATTCATCCTTGGCATGCATGAAACGTGAGAAAAGTTGAGACAGTCATCTTGACGGCCAACGCAACAACGCGTAACGGGAGAGGATCATGAGCGAAACGCCTGGCATCGAATGCAGAACCGACGGACCGCTGCTTGTAAGAGGGTTGCCCGCCCTGCGAAACTCCAAAGGCCAGACTCTTCCGGTTCAGGACATCGTCGCACTATGTCGATGTGGCGGCTCTGCCAAGAAGCCGTTTTGCGACGGCACCCATCGCTCGAATGGTTTTTCGAGCGCGAAGTCCTCCGGGCGTGCGCTCGACAAAGTCGATAGCTATCGTGGGAAGCAGATTACGATTCACGACAACCGAAGCATTTGTGCACACGCCGGCCGCTGCACCGGCGGCTTACCCGCGACATTTCGCTCCCACCAAGAGCCGTTCGTCGATCCGAATGTCGATACCGCCGAGAAGATCATTGAAATCGTCGGCAAGTGCCCCTCGGGTGCGCTGAGCTATACGCTGCATGATCGGCCCGCGATCGCTGCGGAACAGGCGGCGATGATCGTGGTGACGCCGGGGCCGTATGCGGTCATGGGGAACATTGCGATCGATCAAGTGCAGAACGCCGGGGCTTCCAAAGATCACTACACCCTGTGTCGTTGCGGCGCCTCGAAGAACAAGCCATTCTGCGACGGCACGCACTGGGCGGTCGGCTTCAAAGACGAAACGAACTGATTGGTCATGAATTGCGGGCACCGTTTCTCGCTGGCGCTTGGCCTGTCCGGCGCTTTGCTCGTCGCCGGATGTGGTGGAACGCGTTATGCGACCGTGCCATCGGGCCAGGGCGAGCCGATCATGCTGCTCGGTCATGATCCGGTCGCCTACTTCACGATGGGCAAACCGTTGCGGGGCGACCCGAAGATCAAAATTGCACTTCCTGACCGCACCTATTTCTTCGCCAATGAAGAACATCGCAAACAGTTTGCCGCCGATCCGGCGAAGTACGAACCGCAGTACGGCGGTTTTTGTTCAAACGGCACGCCGTTCAAAATCAAGCTCGGCCGCGATCCGACAGAGTGGGAAATTCGCGTCGGCCGGTTGTTCATTTTCGGCGACATCGTCGGCCACTCTTACTGGAGCCTGGACCCTGCGTTTAATGTGGAGTACGCGGATCAAGTGTGGAATGAGATCAAGGACGTCCCATGGCGAACGGCAACGCTTGGCGCCTGGGTGAGCAAAGTGCCCTGGTATCGCACACACAAAAGCCTCGACGACGAATGGAATACGAAGCACCCCGACATGCCGATACCCTATGATCCAGGCGGGCTCACGCGCAATCTGTTGATCAAATATCCGGGTTGGCGTGCACGCGAGGGTTTTGGCCAACCCGCCTTGGGCCTCGTCGGTACCGACCCATGCCCGCCGGCTTGCCCGGGAACCGAACCCGCGCCGTACCGGCCACCCTGGAAGCATTAAGCCGATGCGCGGCAGGCCTGGTCGATACCTTGGGATACTCGTTGCATATGCGCTGTTGTCCGGCTGCGCGGTCTATAACACGACCGCGGACGGCGCCGATCGAGATTTGATGTTGCGTGGCCACGATCCGGTGTCGTACTTCACCGCTACCGCCCCGATCAAAGGCGATACGCAGTGGACAGCTCACCATCGACACGGCACCTATCGCTTCGCGTCGGTGCAGAATCGCGAGCGCTTTCTGGCGGCACCCGATCGCTACGTGCCACAGTACGGGGCCTTTTGTGCTAAAGGCGTGTCGTATGCGATTCGCGCAGGAGGTGATCCGCTGGTCTATGAAATCCGCGACGGACGGCTGTTCATCTTCGTCAACCAATACGCGCGGGAGTATTGGCGCACCGATCCGCGGGACTTTGTCGGCAAAGCCGATCTTTACTGGGCCACCGAGCTCGAAGACATGCCGGTCAAATGGATGAATCTAAAGCGGTTCATCCGGCGCGTGCCGCACTATAAGACCTATCCGGAAGAATTCGCCGACTACGAAAAACGTACCGGCAAGCCTGCGCCAGCGAAATAGGTCAGAAACAATTAATCACTTCGCCGACACTCTCCATCGCAGATCACCGTTTACTGCGCCTAAGCAACGGGATCAAAGCGGCCAGGTTCGCATTTCTCGGCGGCCACGAACAAATTGGCCCCTTACTCTATTCCGCCCTGCAAACCTAACAACAGTGGAATCGGTTTGACCGCAACGATTGTCGGCCCTGCGGCGGCCTCATCCGGTGCACGCCTTCAGGGCCACAGCCACATAAACACCAATCCACTGATCACACCGTAAATCAGTGCGTCGAGCAAGTCCTTCGCGACACTGGGCCATGGCTTACCCATCCAAATTCCCAGCGGCAGGCTGCCGCCGCCGTAAGCGATAAAACTGACGAGTCCGACCATTTGCCCCGCTGCGCCGGCATTCGCCTTGCCCGAATATGCAGTGATTGCGAGCCAGCCGGCAAACGCCGCAACTGCAAAGGTAAACGCAAACCACATGACAAACGTCGCGCCCATTTCTGGCGGGCCATTCTTGCGTATCGTCACAAACGCCACCGGACCCTCGGCAAATTTCTTCATCATGG
Organism: Betaproteobacteria bacterium; assembly: GCA_031401935.1. Taxonomy (GTDB): domain Bacteria; phylum Pseudomonadota; class Gammaproteobacteria; order Burkholderiales; family Usitatibacteraceae; genus UKL13-2. Next base: position 2,795 of record JANNRY010000326.1, read on the forward strand.
TTTCGCCGCCCATGTCCTTCATGTCCACGCAATAGGGAATCATGTATTGCCCCGGAGCGGGTGAGGCGGCGCGTACGGCGGCGCGAACATCGTCCTCATTCGTGAGTTGCCGGTAGTCCGCGTTATGCCATTTGAACACCATGTGAATCAGCGAGCTGGCGAGAAAAATCAATACGGCGGTAACGAGAATGGGCATCCATAGTTGTGCAATTGCGCTCATATTTCCTCCTTGTAGGATTCAATTTGCCCTGCTGCCTGTGTCAGGGCGCGGCCGTTCCCTTTTTGGTGGTCGGCGATGGAAATTGTATTCCTAAGCAAGAATGGCTGTCTGGACGGACGATGGCGATCTCGGGGATAAAAGGCGGGATAGCTCCGACGCTATTCATGTTCTACGCAGGAATAAAAGTGGCGTGGTCGAACTATTTTCGAGACGAAAACAGTGTAACCGCAACCCCTTTCCACAGACCATTGCCAGCTAACTGCTCACAGTCTTCCCAAGAACCCGATCCGCGTAATCGATCACCTGTCGCACATATTGTCGCTTCTCCAGATAGGTGCCCGGGAAGAAGCTCCGCTTGAAGCCGTAGATGAGCGAATCGCGTACCTCGCGCGTGGTGAGATCGAAAGCCTTGACCGCACGACTGATCTCATTGGACACCGTGGTGTTCGACACCAGTCGGTTATCGGTACAGAACGTCGTCGAGAGCTTTCTTTTGCGCATCTCGGCGAAAGGGTGCTTGGATAGATCCGCAAGTTCCGGCACCGTTTGCTGATTCGAGGTGAGGCACACTTCGAGGGTGATGCGTTTGTCGGCGATGTATTCCACCAACGACTCGATGTAGGCGTGTCTGTCAGCGGTGTGCGCGTAAATCTTGTCTTCGCGAAAAAGCCACGTGCCATGGCCGATGCGGTCGGCGTGCAGATCGCCCAGCGCCTGAAAGATGGATTCAGGTCCGTAGTCTTCGCCGGCGTGAACGGTCTTGCCGAGGAAGGCTTCATGGGCAATCTGATAGGCGCGCTTGTGGTCGCCAGCGGGGTAACCTTTCTCTTGACCTGCCAAATCGATCCCGACCACGAGGCAGCCTTCGTCGCGCAGGCGCACTGCCGCGCGCGCCACCTCCACGCTCGCGGTGGAGTACAGCTCGAATCGATCAGCCTCGGGCATGGCGTCGAAGAGGCGGCCGAAGCCTTGCGACCACGTCCCTTCGAAATAGCGCATCGCGCAGAGAATCATGCCCGCCACGAACTTCGGCTCTGTGCCGTCTTTTACCTCGGGCCGGGCATTGAATTCTTGCGCGGCGCGCCGCAAGCCGCGATCGACAGCCTTCACCACTTCCGTCATGGTGAAACCGTCGCGCACCGAAAGCTGGGGCGCAAACCGTACCTCAACATAGCGCACGCCTTCGGCCTGATTATCAAGACAAAATTCGTACGCGATGCGCTCGATGGCCTCGGCATTGCACATGACGGCCGTGGTGTAGAGGAATCCTTCGAGATACTCAGGCAAGTTCTTGTAGGTGTCTTTGAACACCAGCTCGCGCAGACCTTCCACCGTATACGACGGCAGCTTGATGTTGTGCTCTTTCGCGAGCTCGATCAGTGTCGGGATGCGCAGCGATCCATCGAGGTGAACGTGAAGATCAGTCTTCGGTAGTTTGCGGATGAGTTCGTCGTTAAGTAAGAGCATGGTCGTTTCACCTTTCTGTGGCGGTGCATATTATCGGGGCCAGCGCCTCAAGCGCTACCACCTTAAGGCTGCCCAAAATGACATAACCGATCATTGCAAATTCCTTAAAGGTTGAAGGGAGGATACGGAGGATAGGTAAATAGGTGAGCGGGAATTTAAAACACCCACTCCACGAGTCCGGAACATACTCTACCGCGCGCGGGATTCGCGATGGGCGACTTGCTGGCAGGTTGCGCTCAAGAGATATCTGAAATTTTGTAAACTCTAGCATTGGCGGGGATTTACGGCTACTTTATGCCTGTAAACCGCACCAGTGCTAGAGTTTGTGCATTATTTGCAGGTATAACAGCTTAAGCTTGCTAAAACAATAAAACTGTATGAATATACAGCTATGGAATCATTGTTTTCAGCCACCGCCGTGGCATCGCCTGCGCCTCAGTTCTCGCATCCCCGCGTTTTCCGCTTGGGAGATTTGCACCAAGGCGACATGACCGTTAGTGGCGAGCAGATTCGTAGCGGCTTCGATGCACTCGATTGCGAGCTGGCCGGTCGCGGTTGGGCCAAGCCGGGCCTCACTGAAATTCTTTGCAATCACATTGGCATCGGTGAGCTTTCGCTATTGATGAAGGGACTGGCTTCGACAACGAATGCGGTCCGCCCGGGCGATGCAACGCATATGCTTTGGATCCTGCCGCACGCACACGCGAACACAAATTCGCAGACGTGGATACCGTATGCACCGGCACTGGCGCAGTGCGGTATTAATCTGGATCATCTGGCCATTGTGCGGCCCAAAAACACCGAGGATGCGCTCTGGGTGGCCGAGCAGGGTTTGAAAAGCGGTGCGTGTCGTGCAGTACTGCTGCGAATGAATGAAGCTTGGTGTAATCCACTCTCGCTGCGCCGTTTGCATCAGGCTGCAATGGCCGGTAATAGCATTTTGTGGCTGATGCGCCCACTTGATGCCGGCAGTTCTCCTTCTCCGGCTGGAACTCGGATCGTGCTGCAACCGGAGGACTTTGGCGTGCTTCGTCTGGATTTGCAAAAGCGCCGTGGATTGCCAGCAGGAAAATCGATTCGGCTCGTCACCCGCACGCTCGCGTGCCTCACCAGACCGCTCGCGTGCCTCACACGTACGCCGCGAGCCGTGCGTGCGCCAGCGAATACAAAATCCAGCGGCTGGCTGGATCAGATTCTGGCAAGCAGCGACGCGACCACCACAGAGAGTCCAGCCAGCGTCCGCATTCGTCAACGCTCCTTCACGCCTGAGCGCGGGTAAGTGATGGTCGATGATGCTGTGGATCGCTGTTTACCTGCCCGAATTATCCCTGCAAGCGCATGCGCGCGGCGCGCTGGGCCACATGCAGGAGGTATCGTTGGTGATCAGCGATGGGGTGTCGTCGCGCCCGCATGTGCACGCCGCCAACACCTGTGCACACAAGGCTGGCATCACCAGTTTGATGCCAGTCGCTGCCGCGCAGGCGCGTGTCGCAGCATTGATCGTGGTGCCGCGCGAAACGGCTAAAGAACAACAAACGCTGTACGAAATCGCCACCTGGCTTTCACAATTCTCACCAATGGTTTGCCCCGAAAAATCGGGCGCGTCGCTGGAGATTTCGGCCACGCTGCGTTTGTTCGGCGGCATTGGCGTGCTCGCCAACCGCGTCCGTGGCGGCATTAAATCGCTGGGGCTTCAGGGGATCATCGGCATCGCGCCCACGCCGCTGGCAGCTTATCTGCTGGCACGCGCTTCGCATGTGATGACGGGCGTTCGCATGTGTCGCGAGCCCGCGCAATTGCGGGAACGACTGGCCGATATTCCATTGGTGCTGTTCGATTGGCCGCACGACATCGTGCAACCGCTTTCTGCTTTGGGGCTGGTGCGTGTGAAAGATTTATTGTTGCAGCCGCGTTCTGGTCTGCGTCGACGGTTCGGCGATCAGGTATTGGAGGATCTTGATCGCGCACTCGGCCAATCGGCCGACCCGCGCGAGCCGCATCGGGTGCCGGAAGATTTTTCGAGCCACACCGATCTGTTGTTTGACATCATCGATGCAGAGCGGCTTTTTATTCCCATCAGTATGTTGCTACACCAAATGGAAGGTTTCCTGCGCGCACGAGGTGCTGCGGTGAATGAAATTGTGCTGGATTTGAAGCACAACAATAAATTGAACACGCGCCATGAATTCGGCTCGCGCCATCCGCTGCGTAACGCACAAGAGTGGCTGCGACTGATACGCGAACGGCTGACCGCACAGCCGTTTCCGGAGGCGGTCGTGGCGCTGAAGCTTTCCGCATTGCGTCTGGTTGCCTTTCAGCAATTGAATGAAAGCTGGCTGCCCACGGCGGATGCGCATCAGGAAAAATGGCAATCACTGATCGAGCGCGTTGCCTCAAGACTCGGCGACAAAAGTGTTTTCAGCATCAGCGAAAGCAGCGACCATCGCCCGGAATACGCGTGGCAGGCGGATATTGACCGCAGCCGAAAAAAAACAGCGCGTGCGGTACACATTGCTCAACGCAAACCGCGACCGCTCATGCTGCTGACCGAACCACGCGCACTGGTGACGATCAGCGGCGCGCCGCAACATCATGGCGCGCTGGCGCTACTGGCCGGCCCTGAGCGCATCGATACCGGCTGGTGGGATGGTCGGCCGGTGGCGCGTGATTATTTCGTTGCCAAGAATCCCCAGAAAGAAATCTGCTGGATTTTTCGCGATTATCGGCATGGCAAGAAATGGTATTTGCATGGGTATTTTTCGTGAGGCGGCGGAATGAAACTCTCCTGCGCCATCCTCCATTGCCTTTCCAACTTCAGCTTTCTGCGCGGTGCTTCGCACGCCGAAGTGCTGGTCGCCCGCGCGTCGGAACTAGGCTACAGCGCAATCGCGATCACCGATGAATGCTCAGTCTCGGGCGTGGTGCGTGCCCATGTGGAAGCGAAAGAACACAAGATCAAGCTGATCATTGGTGCTGAGTTCGCATTGCACGACGCACCGGCCATAGATCGCCTGATCCTGCTCGCAAAAAACCGCATCGGCTACGGCAATCTTTGTGAGCTCATTACGCTGGCGCGTTCACGTTCGCCGAAAGGTGAATATCAATTGTTTATCAGCGACCTCGTGTGCGCCACTGACTGCATCGCGATCATCATCCCGCATACGCGGCATGTTGATGTTGCAATCAATAGTTCCGCCGTCGCAAAACACTTTGTTGCCGCTTGCTGGCTGGGTGCAGCACTCGATTACGGGCCAGACGATGAGGGTAAGTGTGAATTGCTGGAAACGCTTGCCAACATCTGCAAGTTACCGCTGACCGCGTGCGACCACATTCAGTTTGCGCAACGCGAAGATAAAGCGCTTCAAGACGTATTGACCGCCGTGCGCCTGAAGAAGCCGGTTGCCGAATTGGGGGCAGCACTTAACGCGCATGCCGAAAATCACTTGAAGCCGATCAGCCATCTTGCGCGCCGCCATTCGGCTGCAATGATCACGCAGACATTGGTCATTGCTGCGCAGTGCAAGTTTTCGCTCGATGAACTTCGCTACGAATATCCGCGCGAAATTGTGCCCGATGGTGAAACACCGGCGGTTTATTTGCGAAGGCTCACGATGCAGGGTGGGTCGCGACGCTACCCGTGCGGCATGCCGGAAAAAGTGCGAGTCCTCATCGAGCATGAGCTTCTGATCATTGCTGATTTGCAATACGAGCCATATTTTTTGACGATTTACGACATCGTTAAATTTGCGCAAGACGAAAAAATTCTATGTCAGGGACGCGGATCGGCGGCCAATTCTGCCGTTTGTTATTGCCTGGGCATCACCGAGGTCGACCCTGAACATATGCAGGTACTGTTTGAGCGCTTCATGTCGCGCGAGCGCAACGAACCGCCGGATATCGATGTCGATTTTGAGCATGAACGTCGCGAAGAAGTGATTCAGTACATCTATAAAAAATATGGGCGTGACCGCACCGCGCTGACGGCTGCGGTGTCCACTTACCGACCCAAGGGTGCGATACGCGATGTCGGCAAGGCGCTGGGGTTGACGTTATCGCAAGTGGATGCTTTATCCAAAACGATTGTCTGGTGGGATGGTCGCAGTGTTGCGCCGGAGCGGCTGATTGAGGCGGGTTTTGATCCAGAAGCGCCGCGCATGCAAACACTGATGTTACTCACTGAGACATTGATCAGTTTCCCGCGCCACCTGTCCCAGCATTCCGGCGGCTTCGTCATCGCGCGCGACAAACTGACGCGATTGGTACCGATTGAAAATGCGGCCATGCCCGAGCGTACCGTGATCCAGTGGGACAAAGATGACCTCGATGCACTGGGACTGTTGAAAGTGGATGTGTTGGCGCTGGGCATGCTGACCGCTATCAGGAAAACGCTGGATATCATCAGCCACTGGCGCGGAAAACCGATGACGATGCAGGATGTTCCCCGCGAGGATGCAGCCACATATCAAATGATCCAGCACGCTGACACCATCGGCGTATTCCAGATCGAGTCGCGCGCGCAGATGAGCATGCTGCCCCGGTTGAAGCCTAAAAATTATTACGATCTGGTCATCGAAGTGGCCATCGTGCGACCGGGGCCGATTCAGGGCGGCATGGTGCATCCTTACTTAAAGCGCCGCAACGGCGAAGAAGCGGTGACGTATCCGAGCAAAGCGGTGGAAGAGGTACTCAAACGCACTCTTGGCGTGCCGATTTTTCAGGAACAGGTGATGCAACTGGCGATGGTGGCCGCCGGTTTTACGGCGGGTGAAGCCGATAAATTGCGCCGCGCCATGGCCGCATGGAAACGTAAAGGCGGCATCGATAAATTTCGCGACAAGCTCGTTAATGGCATGCTTGCCAATGGCTATAAAGAAGAATTCGCCGAACGGCTTTACCGGCAGATGCAGGGTTTCGGCGAGTACGGATTTCCGGAATCGCACGCCACCAGTTTCGCGCTGTTGGTCTACATTTCCTGCTGGCTCAAATGTCATCACCCTGCGGCTTTTACGTGCGGCTTGCTCAATGCGCAGCCGCTCGGCTTTTATTCGCCAGCGCAATTGGTGCAAGACGCGCAGCGTCATGGTGTGACCGTGTTGCCGCTGGACGTAATGATCAGCGAGCGAAACTGTGAGCTGGCAGGAAGACAGGAAAGCCCGCAGATTCGTCTCGGCCTGCGAATGGTTAGCCAGCTAGGCAAGACATCGGCAGAGCGAATCGTCGCCACACGCGCAGAAGCCATCTTCATCGACATCGCCGACCTGCAACGACGCGCCCAATTATCGCAACAGGAAATCGAGGCTCTTGCTTCTGCCGACGCCTTCCATTCATTGATCGGCCATCGTCGCAATGCGCTGTGGGAAGCGCTGGGGCTGGAACGCGATACAAAACTTTTCACGGCACCCACCGACAAAAGTATGGCCACGCTACGCGCACCCACCGAAGCCGATGACATCTTTGCTGACTTTGCGAGTGTCGGATTAAGTCTGCGCCGTCACCCGCTGGCGTTGTTGCGCCCGGCGCTTACCGCGCAACGCATCCGCAGTGCTGAAGAGGTGAAGAACGCACGTCACGGCCAACTGATCCGCACCACCGGTCTGGTTACCTGCCGCCAGCGTCCCGGTACTGCCAAAGGCACCACTTTTGTCACGCTCGAAGATGAGACCGGCTACGTGAACGTGGTGGTATGGTCACATGTGGCTGAACGACAAAGAAATCCGCTGGTACTGGCGCGGCTGCTGTGTGTGGCTGGGCGCGTCGAGCGACAGGGAGAAGTGGTGCATCTAATCGCTGGCAAACTGATCGACCAGACCGCGATGCTTGGTGAGCTGGAATTCAGCACGCGGGAATTTCATTAACGTTGTTGCGCGCATTTGCGCCGCTCGAGCTTTACTTCTTGAAAAAGCAAGCCGCGTACTTTCGACGAAAATGACAAACTCTAGCGCTGGTGCGGATTGTGGCAGCATTTATGCCGAAAAGCCTCGCCAGTGCTAGAGTCTATGTTTCACCTGCGCTTTCGCAAAGCCTCGGACTTCCTGCGCAATCTTCGTTACAGCCCGCCGCGTCCCTCTTTCGCGTGGAAGGCCTGCGCGGTATCCCACGCCACATTCTGCAAAAATGTAGCGACATCGGCCGGCAGTCCGGCGGTGTATTTCAATCCCTTCGGGTTGGTTTTGTAGACCGAAGCAACGACGGTGCATGCCGCCAGATACGTGCCCATCAAACTGGGATGACGCTTGTCGGCCACATAAAGATTCAGATCAGGGCGGGCGGCGATTGCGTTGGCGAACGCCAGGCCCGCTGGCACCACAAGGGCATTGTTCTGTTTGCCCGCCTTCACATATTCGGCTGCGAGTTGCGCCGTCATTTCCGGCTTGTCTTGATACGCCCATGACATGAACAGGATCGGTGCGGCACCAAATTTACGAGCAGTGGCACTGTGTTTGCCCACATATTCGTAGAAGATCGGCTGCAGCTTCGGATGCACCGGACACTGGCTGCAATCCATCATCATCACACCGTCGAACGGCTTGTCAAACGTGTTGAAGCGGACTTCGTTGTCGCCGACGAAAGAGTAGCTTGCGACACCGCCTGGTTTGAAGTATGCCTCGACGTCATGCCAATTGATGCCGGAACCGCTAATCGTTGCCGACGTGTCGCGGAAGCCTTTTACGCCGGCTGCTGACATGAGTCCGCGCACATGGCTGTGCATGGAATTGTTGTAATAGAAGAAACTGTTGCCGACCCAGAGCAGGTGCTTGACTTCGGTCGAAACACTCGGCGGCGTGGTGATGACCGGGGCCGTGGTGCATGCTGCCAGAGTGGTGACAGCTGCGAATGAGAACATGATTGAACGAATTTTCATGGGACCTCTGTATATTTTTTGATTGGGCCGTATTTACGGTAGTTGGCGGGCTTGAGTACCGATGCGCGAACAATAGCCCAGACGCGGCATTCCTGGCAAAAATTACCGGAACACCGCGCCCGCGCTAGAGATCGGCTCCGCAACATTTCTTGAACTTCTTCCCGCTCCCGCAGGGGCAGGGATCGTTACGACCCACTTTGGGCAGCGCACGAATATAGGGCTCCGGCGGCTCGGGTTCGTTGAAACAGGCCCACCGCGACATTTCTTCGACCGTGTCACGAACGTAGAACGGTTTGAACATGTGCGAGAGACGCGCATCGGGTGACGAGAATATTGTTTCGCGCAAACTGGCGATGTCCTCGTTTATGGGGTCGATCAAGCCGTTGCGGTCCCACTGTTCGATCTGCGCCCAGTACTGGCTTGCGCCCAGATCGGCCAGTGTAGAAAGCAGCATGTTGAAAAACGGATCGTAGAGCTTCCGAGGTGCCTTTCCCCGTGCTGAAGCCACACTCGGCAGCGGGACGCCGGCGGCGTGCCGAGCTAGCGAAAACACAAGCTCCGCTACCGAGTTCAGATCGGCATCGCCTTCGATCGCGCGCACGACCATCGCTTCGACTGCGGCCATACGCACGAACATGTCGCGACTCTCGTCCATCGTCAACGCGCGGATCGGCTCGTCGTCGCCATGCCATACGGATGCGAGACAACGCCCTAAGCCTTCGGTCAGTGTGTTCTCGCCAAGCAGAGCGTCGATCACGTCCGGCGGTAACTTCATCAGGTCTAGGATTGCCGGGGCGAAGGCGGCGTCACGCCTTTCGGCGGAAAGGAACATCGCGTAAATCGGTAGCGCGTTGTCTTCGTCGATGGCGCTATCCGGATCGGCTACCGTCGGCACCAGTTCAGCCAGAAACTTCTCGCGGACTTCCTGCCAGTGGTCGCGCGCTTCGACTACAGTCTCGTAGGGGAAGGTTCCATCAATGTACGTCAGCGAGCCGACAATTCGTTCCCAGCGAGTCGGATCAGGTATGGAGTGAGTCATGCGAATAGTTTAATCTGGATCAGCGGCTGTGTTGCCACAAAAGCGACCTCCGCCATTGCGGGTAGGCCATTTTGTTGATGTCGACGAAATGGTTTATCAATCGCTGCCGGTGATGCGCTCGAGGCCAAACCCGACGTTTCAGACCTCACGGTACCATCCGAAATCCAGACGGATCAATTTGCCGACGTTGGTAAAGTGATCTTCTCGAACCTACTCGGAATTTCGTAACGTACCCGGACACACCACGATTGTTTTTAATCATGCCACGTGTCGTCGTTTCCTTGTCTTAACCGGCCCGTTTATTTTACGGTTCCTGATGTATAGTCTTTATATATCCACATTTGAGATGTAACCATGTCCACACAAACTATTTCCAAATGGGGCTCCAGCCTCGCGTTCCGGTTGCCGGCCGCCTTTGCCAAACAGATGCGGCTTGAGGAAGGTGCGAAGGTTCAATTGGCAATCGATGGCAAACGTCTGGTTGTTCAGCGCGTCGAATCGGCGCCAGACGCAAAGACTTTTTTTGCGGCAGTTAAAGCAAGCCAATCAACACATGGCTTGGTGCGTGTGGGCAAAGCACGCGGGAAAGAAATCCGGTGAGTGTTCCCACGCAAGGCGACGTCATTTCGTTCAAGCCCGAATTGGACGCGAAGGGCCACGAGCAACAAGGGCCGCGACCATGGCTGGTCGTTTCTGTGAAACCATACAACGATGCGAGCAAGCTGGTGATGGTGTGCCCGATCACGTCGCATCAGGGAACAGCAACAACGGCGAATGCTGCGGAGGTGTTGCTGCCTGCAAATTGCGGCGCAACAGGCGTCGTGCTGACGTTTCAATTACAAACGATTGACTGGCAGGCGCGCAAGGCAAAGTTGTTGGGCGGCGTCCCGGCTGCGACATTGAAAGCGGTGCAGCGGAATTTGAGGATGTGTTTGGGGTTCTAATCGATCAATGGGCTGTACTCGAATGAGGCCTAAAAGTGTCTAAAAATGCGATTTCCATCGATCAGTTGAAACTCGCTTGCGAACATGTCAATGCGATGAAGAATGCTGGCGTAACCGAGAACCTCGCAATCCGAACGTTGGAGCTATTTGCGGATGTATACGCAAAGCTGCATACCGGAGGAAGTGCATCTCCACATCACATACGCCACGTCGAATTACGGTCAATCAAAGCCAGAAAGCTGTTGGAGGCCGACCCCGACCTGAATCCAGGAGACAGCCTTCGCGTAGAACACGGCACGCCTCGCCGAGCATTTGCTAGAAAAGTTCTGGATCTTCACCATGAGGGCAAATTGAACAAGACTGCGATGGACAAGCTAGTTGCTCGCTATTGGAAACTTGCCGTCATCACCATTGACGAAGATCTGTGCCTGAACAAGGTCGCGCGATCAAAGATGTTTGATACACCGGAAGAACGATGGGCGCAAGCCGGCATCAAATTCTAGAGCCGGTGTAAATGCGCGTAACAAACTCGACACACGCCTACTCGGGGAAGGCTTTGACGAAAAGTCGAAAAGCCGCAGGCGGGCTCCTTCACTTTGCATTAAGCCTTGTGATAAATCTCCGCGCCCTTCTTCACAAACTCCACCGCCTTCACTTCCATCCCTTTCTTCAGCGCATCCTCATCACTGATGCCCTGGGCTTTCGCGAAGTCGCGCACGTCCTGCGAGATTTTCATTGAGCAGAAGTGCGGTCCACACATCGAGCAAAAGTGCGCGAGCTTGGCGCCTTCCTGCGGCAGTGTTTCATCGTGGAATTCCTTGGCTTTTTCCGGGTCGAGGCCGAGATTGAATTGATCGTCCCAGCGGAATTCAAAACGCGCCTTCGATAAGGCGTTATCGCGGATTTGCGCGCCGGGATGGCCTTTGGCGAGGTCGGCCGCATGGGCGGCAATCTTGTACGCCATGATGCCGTCCTTCACATCATTCTTGTCAGGCAATCCGAGGTGCTCCTTCGGTGTGACGTAGCAAAGCATCGCGGTGCCGTACCAGCCGATCATCGCCGCACCGATGGCAGAGGTGATGTGATCGTAGCCGGGTGCGATGTCGGTGGTGAGGGGCCCGAGCGTATAGAACGGCGCTTCGTGGCAGTACTTCAATTGCAGATCCATGTTTTCTTTGATGAGGTGCATCGGCACGTGGCCGGGGCCTTCAATCATGGTTTGCACGTCGTGTTGCCACGCCACTTTCGTGAGTTCGCCGAGCGTTTTTAGTTCGCCAATTTGCGCTTCATCGTTGGCATCGTAACCGGAGCCGGGCCGCAGCCCATCGCCCAGAGAGAACGACACATCGTAGGCCTTCATGATTTCGCAGATGTCTTCAAAGTGCGTGTAGAGGA
>JANNRY010000327.1:0-3986 GCA_031401935.1 Betaproteobacteria bacterium
GCTACAATTTGCCACCCAATCTTTAAAGAGGCCGATTATATGAATACGCACACCATCAAAGACTTTATCGCCGCTCACGCTGATCAGGAACGTAATGCGGGCTTATTTGAAATCGAGAATAAATCAACGCTGCAAATTAACTTGCGCGGTATGGTTTATTCGAAAGCCGGTGCAATGATCGCCTACCGTGGCGACATTAAATTCTCGCGCAAGGGCGCTTTAGAAGATGGCCTCGGCAAAATGTTCAAAAAAGCGTTTACCGGCGAAGGGATGACGCTGATGAAAATGGAAGGGCAGGGCCGCATCTATCTGGCGGATAGAGGTAAGCGTGTGCACGTACTTCAGCTGCAAGATGAAAGCATTTGTGTGAACGGCAATGACATGTTGGCGTTGGAATCTTCGCTTGATTCAGATATCACCATGATCAAAAGCATCGCCGGCATGATGGCGGGGGGATTGTTCAATGTGAGGATTTCTGGCACCGGGTTAACTGCGATTACCACGCATGGCGAGCCACTATTGCTGCCAGTGAGTCGTGCCACGGGCGATGTATTTACCGATCCAAATGCGACCGTCGCGTGGAGCGGAAATTTAAGCCCCGACATGCGCACCGATATTTCGCTTGGTACGTTGTTTGGACGGGCGAGTGGTGAATCGGTACAAATGAGATTTTCGGGTGAAGGGTGGGTCTTGGTGCAGCCGTATGAAGAAATTGCACATGTGGCCACAGTCGGTAGCAGTGAGTGAGCGCCCATTCGGAAACCTAAAGTGGTGGCTCTTTGCGAGCAAAGGTGCTTGCACGCAAACGGCATTCATTGCGTCGACGTCAACCGACAATGGCATCCCACAGTCTGGCAGCCAACGACGATGAATGGTCGTCCAACCGAAGACACCTGAACGCAGACCGCCACTCCACAAGTTGTGGTCAGGCGCCATTCAGTGGTCGCAATATCGAACTGGGACAAATTGAATTGAACGACCTAAATACCGAACCGCAAGTCGTACTACCGCATATGCCGGAAGCAAACGCCCGCGAGACCGCCCTCTCAAAAATCGACGCAATCAATCTCGCCCAATATGCGCGTACGCGAAACGCTTTGGATGGCAAGGTCTCACGGCTCTCACCATTTCTTACGCATGGCGTCACCGACGTGCCTGAGGTGATTTCGCGCCTCGCCAGCCGCACCCCGATCGGCTGGCAGGACAAATTCAGTTTCGAGTTGGGTTGGCGCGAATATTTTCATCACGTCTGGCGGAATCAGCGCGATAACATCTGGCGCAATCAGCGTCCGCTGCCTGCCGATGGTGTTGTCGGGTATGCGTTGGAAATGCCGGAAGACATCATCAGCGCGACGACGGGCGTTGCCATCATCGACGCACAAATTCGTGCGCTCTACGCAACCGGATACCTTCATAACCACGCGCGCATGTGGATCGCCTGTTACGTTGTGCACATTCGGAAGGTGGACTGGCGTGCCGGTGCGCGCTGGATGTTTGGGCATTTGCTCGATGGTGATCTGGCGTCCAATACCCTGTCATGGCAGTGGGTGGCCGGGACGTGGACCGGTAAACCGTATTTGTTCAATGCCGACAACGTAGAAAAATACGCGCCCGGTTTTGACCACGCGGGCACAGCGATTGATGCCACTTATGAAGCGCTCGATCAGATAGCGCGGAATCGGCCCGCCATTCGCGAAGCGCCGCAGAGACGCGCGCCGCTTGCGCCAACAATGCCGCCGCCGTGGATCGCCACATCACAAATCGCCGAACTTGCGCGTCAGCACGGCCTCGAGGTTCTCGATTCGCTACCTGCTAACTTCGCCGGCATGCTGTTGCATCCATGGTCGTTGCGTCGGCCAGTTCAAACGTCGGCCATCGGATTGATCGTGCCAGCGTTTCACCTCGCATTCCCGTGGAGCGAGCAACGTTGGCGCTTTGTCTTGAAGGCGATGCGTGAGTGCAGTAGCTCAGTTTGGATTGTCAACGACACATCCCACTCGATGCCGGGAACCATCAGCGTATCTCACACACTTAACCCACACTACGTGGATTTCATTGAGGCGAGTATTGCGGTCGGCGCCACAGCAATCGCGGCACCAAGAGCGTTCGTTGATCCTGACAAACTCCACCGCTCGTTTTCATCCTTTTGGCATCTTGCCAGCAAAGAAAAGTTTCCCCGATGAATATTGATACCGCCCGCGTCCTTGAAGCCATCCTTGCCCGCACTGTTGGGGTGGATGAACCCGGCATCGCCGTCGGCATTTCAAAACATGGCCGGTTGTTGTGGCGCAGCGCACGCGGCCTCTCGAATCTGGAATCGCACGCGCCTCTAACGACCCGCACGCCATTTCGCATTTGTTCCATCAGCAAGCAATTCACCTGTGCGCTGGTGATGCGTGAAGTGACGGCAGGCCGCATCGCGCTCGATGCGCACCCGAGTCGTTACCTGCCCTGGACCAAGGGCATGGATCGCGCGCTCACCATAGCCCACTTGATGCAAAACAAAACCGGCCTGCGCGATCAGTGGGTGCTGGCGATGATGATGGGGGCCAGGGCTGAGCAGCCGTTCACGCTGGACGATGGCATCAATGTGAATGGCCGCGCGCTGGAGAGCATGTTCGCGCCCGGCAGCCAGAATCTGTATTGCAACGGCAATTTCGAAATACTCGGCCAGGTGCTGGAGAAGGTGAGCCGCCAGCCTTACCCACAACTGCTCTCCCAACGCATTCTCCAGCCGCTCGGCATGCACGATTCGCATCTGGCCATCGATACCGCGCAGCCGATGTCGGGCGATGCACGCGGCTACCGTTTCCACGACAAGGCGTGGGAGGAAGAACAAAACGCGATCCACTGGGCCGCGTCGGCGGGTATCGTCAGCACGGTGGAGGACATGCTCAAGTGGGCCAATTGCCTGCGCAACCCGCAGGCGGCGGGGATGCCCTGGGTTGCAGGAATTACGCGAGTCTCGCCCTTCAACGATGGCGCGGCCGCCAGCTATGCCTCGGGTATCAACCACGAGGTCAATCCGGAAACGGGCCGCGCGGTGCTGGCGCACTCGGGTGCGTTGCGCGGCTGGCGTTCGGTGCTGATGCATTTCGTGAAAGAAGAACTTTCGATCGTCGTGTTCATGAACCGCACCAACGGCCCCAAGCCGCGCCCGCTGGGTGGTGTGGCCATGCAATTGGCCAAGGCCCTGAGCGTGGCGCCGGTTTGGCGCGGCGCGGGCAAGCTGCCGCCGCGCGCGGTGTTGCCTGCTGCGGCCGAGGGCGCGTATGTGTCGCGCGAGCAGGGCTTGCTGATTCAATTGCGAAACCATCGTGGGCGGGCGGAGGTTTACTCGCATCTCAGTTGGTCGCCGCTGTTTCAATCCGAAGAGGTGGGCACGTTCACGAGTGACGATCGGGACCTCGCCATTCGTTTTGGTGCGGGATTCGGTGAGAATACGAAGCCGTCGCTGTGGCTATCGCTGGGCGGGGAAAATGTTCACACAAAGATGCAGCGTGTCGTCGCGCCACGTGTAGTTGATGCGCGCTTCGCGGCGCGAGGTCGCTATCATTGCGCCCCGCTCGCGAGTACGCTCGAAATCGTTGCAGGCAAGAGTGGTGAAGAGATTGTATTCACCGGCATCTTCGGTACCGGCATCCGCTATCCGCTCACGCGCCTCAATACGCAGGTGGCCTGGTTCGATATTTCACGCGGCGTGGATGAATCCCCGCCGGGTCGCGTGCTTGTGATCTTTGACGAAAAGGCGGGATTGCTGGAGTTGAGCTGCATGCTTGCGCGGAGGATGGTGTTTCGCAGAACCTGAACTGGGCACAGGAAAGAACAATCGTCGAAACCCAAGCATCCACGTGCCTCTCAGGCCGAAATCGCCTGAAACGCCCCCTCAGTGCTAGACTTTTTCTCTGCGCTATAAATCAAAGGAGTGATTTTTTCTGACCGACCGTGAAATCAAATCACGCTGCCGCCGTTAACTGACCTATAAA
>JANNRY010000328.1:0-7666 GCA_031401935.1 Betaproteobacteria bacterium
GCGTCGATCACGGTGAGGTTATTGCTGGTCTGGTTCGGCGAATAGACCCGCGTGCCGGCAGGATTGACCGCGACCCCGGCTGGCTGCGAACCCACCGGCACGGTGGCCACGACAGCGTTGGTCGATGTATCGATCACCGAAATGTTGTTGGATTGCTGGTTTGAAATGTACGCGCGCGTCCCGGCGTAATTGACAACAGCAGTCACCGGCCCGGCTCCCACCGTCACGGTACTGACAACGGCATTGGTCGGTATGTCGATAACCGACACGGTGTTACCTGAAAAGCTGTTGAAATTCGGCACATAGGCATACGGCCCGGTACCAACCGCCGTGACGGTAAGTGACGCGTTACTCGTGTTGGTATTCGCGCCGCCCGCAATGAGCGCGCCCGGGGCGACGGTGGCGGTGTATCCGCCCGGCGTCGGGCTTTGTACCGTGAGCACAATCGTGCAACTGCCCATCGCGGGAATACTACCCATGCCGAAGGAGTAGTTGCCGGCACTGATGATGCCGAACGTGCCGCAGGTATTTGATCCCGGCGGAGTAGCAGTGAGACCGACGGGAATCGGCACAATGCCGGTCGAAATAAAGGCCGGTGATCCGCCGGGATTGGTGAGCGTGAGCGTCATCGAGGCATTGGTATTGACCGCGACCGATGTTGGCGCGAAGGCCACTGTCATGCTCGGCGTTGCCACGGCAGAGACGGTGATCGTCAACATCTGCGTGCCAGTGCCGCCACCGTTGGTAGCGCTGATGGTGGTGGTGCCGCTCCCTGCTGCCGTTGGCGTACCGGAGAGCAGACCCGTGGCAGTATTGAAGGTTAAGCCAAGTGGTATGGCGCTGATACCGTAAAGCGTCGGGCTATTTGTTGCCGTGATCTGATAGCTGAACGCTGAACCGACCACGCCGCTTGCCGTTATCGGGCTGGTGATGACCGGTATCGCGACCGCCAAGCCAGTGCCGGTGACGACGATATTGGTGGGGCTGGTGGGAGCGTTGGAGGTGACGGTGATGGTGCCCGACAATGCGCCGACTGCATTGGGGGCGAAGATCAGATTCAGCACGCAGGTTCCGCCGGGGGCGATGTTGATCGGCGCGCCAGTATTGGGTGCGCCGCCAGCGCTGGATCCGAAGCCACACCAGTGCGTTATCTGTGGTGCCGGACCGCCGGTGGTATCGGGGAAAAGGCTCGGGTTCGAGTGCGTGATGCCGTTGAGCGTGAGCGTGCTGGTGCCGCTGTTGGTAATGGTGATGGCTTGCACGCCGCTCGATCCGCCCACGGTGGTGGCTGGGAATGTGGTCGTGCCGGTGACGGTGATGGCAGGTGCTGGGGCGGTGACAACAAAGTTCGCGTCGCCGCCCGGTATGTAAGAGAGGGATACTGCATTCGCTGACATGGGTGCGGAAAATGTTGCAAAGGTTCCTGTAAACCCGTTGGTCGCCACAAAATTGAGCACATCACCAACTGTCGGCACATAGGTACCAAAGCCGACGTCAATGTAGAAAAAGTCGACGTTCGAACCGGTGATGGTCGTGGTACCGGAAACGATGAGTTGATCGAATGTCGGGACAGACAAGCCCGCTGCGATTTCAATCTCCAGACCGCCAGCAGCGTTGACCGTGTAGTTGCCGTTGACGCTAACCTGACCGATATTACCGAGTCCGCCCGGCAACACGAGCGCACCCGTGTTGTTGAGCGTGCCCAGATTGAACGTGAGGTTGCCCTCAATGAAGCCGTTGGCGATGGTCAAGGATTGTCCCGCTGCGGAAATAGTGCCGTCGCCGGTGATGAATGCCGCTGGATCGCTTTGCAAAAATTGCGCTGGAAGCGACAGCGTGACGACGACGCCAGGATCCACTTGGAACGAGCCTCGATTCAAAAACGTCCCGTTGACGGTGATGGAGGCGAGCGGGTAAAAGTAACCCACGGAGGTGTTCTCAAATGCGCCGCCCAACGTCATGCTCAGTGATGAGCTAGGGTGGAATACGCCGCCATTGACGATCTTTGCGCCCACCCCGGTGATAAGAATCGAATCCGCATCCATCACTGTTGACAGTGTGGCAAGCGTTAACACGGCATTGTTGATCGTCATCGGGCCGTTGGCCGCAGGGATCGTCGATGTGCTAGTGAATACGATCGTCATGTCCTGAAACGTATACGAACCGGAACCCCAGGCAATGCCACCCGCATTGACGACATTGAGCGTGGTGTTGGCGAGGCCTGTACCTTGCAACACCGATCCACCGAGGTAAACGTCGCCGACCGTGGTCGAGCCTGCGGGCAGCAATGCGGTCTGGCCCCCGCTCACTTCTGCCCGATCTGCCGGGCCGGGTACGCCAAGTGGCACGCCATTGCCGCCTGCGCAGTTATTCCAGTTGGCGGGCACATTCCATGCGCCCGAAACGGGGATGAACTGGCAGATGGCACCTGGTGCGCTGGGCGTGACGCTATTGGACGCCGCTGAAGCAGGCCCGACGCCGACGCCATTGGTCGCGGTCACGGTGAAGGTATACGGAGTGCCATTGGTGAGTCCAGACACGATGATCGGGCCGCTTGTCGCAAAACCTTGAATACCACCCGGACTGGAGGTCGCGGTATAGGTAGAGATTGGCAAGCCGCCATCGAAGGCCGGCGGCGAGTAAAACACCGTCGCGCTGCCGTTACCCGCCGTGGCTGACACGATTGTGGGTGCGCCGGGGACGGTGGCGGCAGGAGGCGTGCCGATAAAAAGGCCGAAGGCAGAGGGCCCGGCTCCCACCGTGACGGTAGCGACCACGGTGTTGGTCGCGGTGTCGAACACCGAGACGTTGTTGCTGCTGACGTTCGACACATAGGCGCGCGTGCCGGCGGGATTGACGGCGACGCCGCGCGGGTTGATTCCCACCGCCACGGTGGCGACTACGGTGTTGGTCGCGGTGTCGATTACCGAGACGTTGCTGTTGGTGCCGTTCGCGACATACGCGCGGCTGCCGGACGGGTTGAAGGCGACACCCTCGGCGCCGGTTCCTACCGCCACAGTGGCGACCACCATATTGGTCGAGGTATCGATTACCGAGACGTTGTTGGTGAATGAGTTTGCCACGTAAGCGCGGGTGCCGTCGGGTTTGACGGCGACGCCCGACGGGACTGTTCCCACGGCCACGGTACCGACTACAGCGTTGGTCGCGGTGTCAATCACCGAGACACTGCTGCTGCCGGTGTTGGTCACGTATGCGAGCGTACCCAAGGGGTTGACGGCGACGCCGCGCGGCGCGGTTCCAACCGGCACGGTAGTGACCACGCTGTTGCTGGACGTATCGATCACGAAGACGTTGCCAGTGGTCTCGCTCGCCACATAAGCCCGCGGGCTGACGGGGTTCACAGCGACACCGAACGCGCCAGCTCCCACGCTCACGGTGGCGATCACGCTGTTGCTGGCGGTGTTGATTACCGAAACGCTGCCGCTGCCGAAGTTCGCCACGTAGGCGCGCGTGCCCGCCGGGTTGACGGCAACGCCGACCGGGCTGCCGCCCACCGGGACAGTGGCGACCACGGTGTTGCTCGCGGTATCGATCACCGAGACGTTGTTGCTGTTGAAGTTGGAGATGTAGGCAAAGGCCGCTGGCGGTGGCGCAGTAGGGGTGACACTGTTGGACGGAGCCGACGGCGCGCTGATGCCGACCGCATTGGTCGCGGTGACGGTGAAGGTGTACGACGTACCGTTGGTGAGGCCGGTGACGAGGATCGGCCCACTGGTTGCGTTGCCGGTAATGCCACCGGGATTCGACGTCGCCCTGTAATTAGAGATCGGCGCGCCGCCATTGAACGCAGGCGGCGTGTAGTTCACGGTCGCGCTGGAGTTTCCCGCGATCGCCGTAACGGCGGTGGGCGCGTCGGGAGTCGACACGACAGCGACGGGGACGAGGCTCTGTGTGGTGCTGTTGATGCCGAGTTGGCCGTTGGAGTTGCCGCCCCAGCACTGCAACGCGGCGTTGACCACCGCGCAACTGTGATTGCTACCCGCCGATACCGCCGTGACACTGCTGAGCGCGGCAATCGCCTGAACAGGAACGAGGCTTTGCACGGTGCTGTTGTTGCCAAGCCGCCCGCTGCCATTGAAGCCCCAGCACTGCGTCCCGCCATTGACCACCGCGCAATTGTGGCTTACCCCCGCCGACAGCGCCGTAACGTTGTTGAGCGCGGCAATCGTCTGTACCGGGACGAGGCTTTGGATGGTGCTGTTGTTGCCGAGTTGGCCGTTGGCGTTATCGCCCCAGCACTGCACCCCGCCGTTGACCACCGCGCAACTGTGGCTTTCGCCTCCGCCCACCTCTGTCACGTTGCTACCCGGGGCAATTGCCTGTACCGGAACGAGGCTTTGCGTAGTGCTGTTGTTGCCGAGTCGGCCGCTGCCGTTGTTGCCCCAGCACTGTGCACCGCCGTTGACGTTGGCGCAGGTGTGGCTCTCACCCGCCGATACCGATGTAACGCCGTTGAGCGCCGCATTTATTGCCACCGGAAACAGGCTTTGCGTGGTGGTGTTGTTGCCGAGTTGACCGACACCGTTATTGCCCCAGCACTGCACCCCGCCGTTGACCACTGCGCAACTGTGAGTGGAACCTGCCGACACCGCCGTGACGTTGCTACCCGCGGAGATCGCCTGTACCGGGACGAGGCTCTGTGTGGTGCTGTTATTGCCAAGGCGGCCATTAAGGTTACTGCCCCAGCACTGCACGCCGCCATTGACCACCGCGCAACTGTGGCTGCTACCCGCCGACACCGCCGTGACGTTGCTGCCCGCGGCAATCGTCTGCACCGGCACAAGCCTTGTCGTTGTACTGTTGTTGCCTAGCTCGCCGCTTCCGTTAAAACCCCAGCACTGCACTCCGCCGTCGACTACCGCGCAACTGTGGCTGCCACCCACAGAAACCGCTGTGGCCACTGCATTGCTGTCGGTGGCGGTCGTTACCACCAACATTGATGCAGCGATGGCAAGTACAGACTTCAGGATTCCGCGCGTTGTTGACATGTTCTTCTCCATTCTTCAGAAGTTGTCCTACGGTTGAATCGCCGACATACCATCAACCTCTAGCACTGGAGCGGCTATTGGAGCATTTATTGCCTACGATGTCCGCCAGTGCTAGTGTTTTACTATTCTTCTAAAAACCTCATTCCCGTTCGCCCTGAAGTATCGAAGGGTTGAACGGGCCACGTTGAATCAGTAGCTTAGCCCGCAAGTGCTTCGATACCTCAGCACGAACGGAGGTTTTTAGAAGTTCCCGGTTTCTACTTATCCTGCATCTTTCCAGACTGCAAGCGAAATACAGCACCCGCATCCTGTTGTAACCCTCCTCCCTTTAAAAAGGGGGAGGTAAATCCCGTCACATAATCAATTTCCAAAAAGTTCCAAAAAACTACCCCCCACAATTGGTAATAAAAAACCGACTCTGCGTCTGGCTAAACCATCTGCATCCGGTGCCCGATAACTGAATCCGGTCCGGGCTCGTTGCTGCATTGGTGGTCAACACAAATTCGCCGAAACGACTGCCCTGCCCCAGTGGGGTAAAGAGAATGCTGATGGTGCAACTGGCGAGCGGAGCGAGGCTGGTGCCGCAGTTATTCACCTGCACGAAGTCGCCTGTCACCAACATGCTCGGAATTGCCATTGCCTGCCCGCCACTGTTGGTGAGGGTGATGGTCTGGTTCGGGGTGGCACCACCGAAGATGACGTTGCCGTAACCCACCACGGTGGCCGACAGATTGACGATGGACCTTGCCGCGAGGATGCCATTACCAGCCAGGCTGACCGTAGTGACGGGGGTGTTCTGCGCGTTGCTGATGATGTCGATCTGCGCCGTCTTCGCGCCCGTCGTGGTGGTGGCGAAGGTGACGGTGAGCGTGCAACTGCCGCCCGCCGCGATGCTGATGCATCCGCTTTGGCCCGCCAAGGTGAAGTTGGCGGCGTTGGTGCCGGTGAGTGTGATGGCGCTGATGGTGAGCGTGGCCGCGCCGCTGTTATTGATGACCAGGCTCTGCGCGCTGCTGGCGGCGCTGATGACCTGGTCGCCAAAGTTGACCGCACCGCTGGTGCTGATCGTCGGCACAGGAGTGGCGGTGCCGGTCCCGCTCAGTGCGGCCGTATGCGGACTGCCGGCGGCGTTGTCGGTAATGGTGATGGCGCCAGTGAAGCTGCCCGCAGCCACTGGCGTGAACGAGACCCCGATCTGGCAACTGCTGCCGGGTGCGAGCGAGGTACCGCAGTCTGGCGGGATGGCGGGCAGCGGTGCGACGCGCGCGAACGGCGCACCGACCACAATGCTGCTAAAGGTGAGCGTGGCAAATCCGGTATTGGTGACGACAATACTCTGCACGCCGCTGGTGGTGTTGATGGCTTGTGCACCGAAGCTGGCTGATGCGGGCGCCAGACTGATGCCGGGCACGGCCACCGCACTGCCGGTGCCGCTAAGCGTGACGCTGTGCGGCGAGCCGGGTGCATTGCTCGCGATGCTGATGCTGCCTGCCAGGGCCGCAACGGTTAGCGGGGTAAAGGTAATGTTGATTGCACAAGTACCGGTCGGCACCACAGGCGGCGTGGAAATCGGGCAGGTGCTGGTGAAACCGAAATCGCCGCTGGAGGTAATGCTGGAAATCACCAGATTGGCAGCACCAATATTGGCGAGTGTGACGAGTGTTGGCCCACTGGTGGTGTTGACGGTGCGGGCACCGAAGTTGACCGTTGGTGGCGTGAGGGAGACGGCGGGTGCAGGCGCTACGGTGACGGTGAGCGTGGCGTTGGTCGCGGTGGCGTTGCCGCCGTTGGACGTACTCAATCCACCGACCGGGAAGGAAAAGAGGTAGGCGCCGGTGGCAGCACTAACAACATTGACCCGCACCGCGCAGAGATTGCTGCCACCCAATGCGAGGCCGCTGCCAGAAACCGTATTGCCGCCAGCCACGGCCGTAATGACGCCGCCGCAGCTATTCAAGATTGCGGGTATAGCGGCCGTCACGATGCCGGCAGGATAGGTGATGCTGAACGCACCTGCCGTGAAGCCGGGACCGATCGGCGTGGCAATGGCGAGCTTGAGTCCAACGAGCGCGCCGGTGGAGGCGCTCGCAGTCGCGGTGCCTGTCGCACCAACAGGACTCTCCAGCAACACCGTGGCGACGGGCACGGCTAGCGTTACGGTCAGCGTGGCCGTGCTGGTGTTGGTGTTGTTACCTGCAGATGTCACCAGGTTTCCAGGCAAGACCGTGACCGGGAACGAGCCTGCCGATGCACTCTGCGCCTGCACGGTGATGGTGCAACTACCCATCGCGGGAATGGCGCCGGCCATGCCGAGGTCGATGGTGGTCACGGTGGATACCACGATGGACGCGGAGGCGCTACAACCGTCGATGAGGCCGGACAAGTTCAGGCCGGGTGGCATGGACACCGACCCACCAATCGAAATGATGACTGGTGACGCGTTCGGATTGCTGAGTGTCAGAGTCAGCGTGGCGTTGGTGCTGGTGAGCACGCTCGTCGGCGCGAAGGCTACTGTCATTGTAGGTGACGTCCCGGCGATGCCATTACCGCTGGCCGTTACCGTGACCGGGAATACCGGTGTCATCAAGGCACCTGCGGTATAGCTGAACGTGTAGCTGGCTCCATCACTCGATACGATTACCGGCGTGAAAGTCGAT